>LUKI01000006.1 GCA_001593685.1 Gammaproteobacteria bacterium F7 | reverse complement strand
GCTGCTCAAACGGGAGCGCATTCGTCGAAGAATTTACAAAACCAGAAAGGAGGCCAGAGAAGACATCTTTAATTACATCGAAATGTTTTACAACTCGAAACGCAAGCATGGTACAAATGGTTTGCTGTCACCCCAGCAGTACGAAGACCGTTTTAAATTGAATAACGGAGTGGTCTAGGTTTATAGGGGCTATTCAACAGACGGTTAGATTCATTGAGGTCGTCCGGGTGGGCAAATTTGACCCAGGTATCGATGCTGACGGGAGATATTTCCGCCAAGGTATAGCCAATGATGTTGGCCCAGCGTTCATTAAAAGTGACGTGGCCAGTTTGTACATACCAATCCCATATGCCGACACCTGTACTTTTCATAACAAGCTCTAGCTGCTTTTCGTGATCCTTTAAGGTAGCAACCTGCGATTTCAGAATTTTGATTTGGGATTTAAGGAACTGTATTGATTCGCCCATAGTAATTTTAAGAGTAAGGTTATTATTTTTGTAAAAATAGGTTGTACGCAGTTCCTTGCGAGCCCTCTTGGACAGGTGAAAACCTAACCAAGCATATGCGGCTAAGATTATAGGTTGTAGAAATTTTGATGGGCAGCTTGTAATTATTATTTTTTAAAAGGCGGTGCTCGTAAGAAGCGCGGAGTCGCGTGATGGTAACAAAAATTTCAAACAGAAGGCCGTTCAATCGCTGCATCGTGGATACGGCATGCACTTAAAGATCAGAATCAATAAATATTGACTTGCCCTTTAGTTGTTCAGGCTTTTTTTACAAACTTGGCTGTCACCATCATTTCACCTGCACCATCGACTTTGCAGTCCAATTCGTGATCCTTACCGTCGACAATTCGTCTTATCACTGCTTTGGTGCCGATTTTAAGCACCTGAGAACTACCTTTGACTTTAAGGTCTTTGATCAGAGTAACTTTGTCGCCGTCCTGTAAGAGGGTTCCGTTGGCATCTTTAGCGGTCACCGAGTCTTCAGCTGGCAGGGTTTCAGAAGGGTTCCACTCATATGCGCATTCAGGGCAAATTAGCAGGCTTTGATCTTGATAAACGTATTCAGAATTACATTGCGGGCAGGGTGGGTGAGACATACTCAGTTACTTCCTGAAATAAGGTTGTGTGCATGCTAGTGTTTGCAAGACAACTTGGCGAGTCTAGGGTGCTTTTTTGTTAGCGGTTTTAATTTCAATAAACCACTTGGGCTGCATGGCTTCAAAATCCTGCCGTATATTGTTTGGCAAATAGCTTGCAGAATCCAGGACGAATGGCTGCCCTTTCACCCGTTTGAAGACAACCCAATGCCAAAAGTTTCTGCCGTTCTCTTGGTGGTGCTTGATGGATAATAGTGCCAGATCAGGCAATGCATCCCAGCACTCAAAAGGCACTTCATTCTTGCTGACTTCAACGCCAGCACCGTAGAGTAAACGACGAACATAGTGGGTATCAGACCATAAGGATTCATCCGAGGCGTGAATACCCATTGCGTTAGCTGTGGCCTTCATTTCTACATAGGATGTTCCGAGAATGTTGGCGGCTGCAGCAATACCACATCCGGTGGTTTCTTCTTGTATGACCACTTTAAGCACACTTACCTCCTGTAATTTATAAAACTTATATAGAGTGGGCTGTTACTGAAGAGGTTTTAAAGACAAAAAAGCCCCGCAGATCGATACCTGCGGGGCTTTTTGTTTAGCTAACTAAAGTCCTGAAACTAGCCAACGATTTTCACTGGCTCGGCTTCAACACTCAGGTCTTCCGTTGGTGGTGCAAAAGAAGTCAGGTGAATACCGTCAACGGCTTCTTTGTACTCTTCCAGAGTCGGGAAGCGACCCAGAATAGTCGACAGAACAACCATTGGCGTAGAGCCCAGCAGAGACTCACCTTTCTTCTCGGCACTGTCTTCTACAACACGGCCCTGGAACAGGCGGGTAGAAGTGGCAAGTACGGTGTCACCTGGTTCTGCTTTTTCCTGGTTACCCATACACAGGTTACATCCAGGACGTTCCAGGTACATGATGTTTTCATACTTGGTGCGCGCTTCCTGTTTAGGGTCGTCGTCGTTGAATTCGAAGCCAGCGTACTTCTCAAGCAGCTCCCAGTCGCCTTCGGCTTTTAGCTCATCAACGATGTTATAGGTTGGTGGCGCAACAACCAGTGGCGCTTTGAAAGTGATAGGACCTTTCTTCTCCAGGTTACGCAGCATCTCGGCGATGATCTTCATGTCGCCTTTGTGAACCATACAGGAGCCCACGAAGCCCAAGTCAACTTTACGACCATGGTAGTAAGACGTCGGACGAATCACATCGTGAGTATAACGCTTGGAGATATCATCGTTGTTGACGTCCGGGTCAGCAATCATTGGCTCGTCAATAGCATCCAGGTCTACAACAACCTCAGCGTAGTAATTGGCGTTATCGTCTGGAGCCAGCGCAGGAGCTTCGCCAGATTTCACTTCAGCGATACGCTTGTCAGCCAGGTCGATCAGACCTTGCAGCATGTTGGCGCTGTTATCCATACCTTTGTCGATCATGATCTGAATACGGGATTTAGCCAGTTCCAGCGATTGGATCAAGGTATCGTCGGTAGAAATACAGATAGATGCTTTCGCTTTCATCTCTGCAGTCCAGTCAGTGAAGGTGAAGGCCTGGTCAGCCAACAACGTACCGATTTGTACTTCGATCACACGACCCTGGAATACGTTTTCACCGTTGAACTGCTTAAGCATCTGCGCTTGAGTGGCGTGTACGATGTCACGGAAGTCCATGTGTGACTTCATATGGCCCTTGAAGGTTACCTTCACAGACTCTGGGATTGGCATGGCGGACTCACCTGTTGCCAATGCGATTGCAACAGTACCTGAGTCAGCACCAAAGGCGATGCCTTTAGACATACGGGTGTGGGAGTCACCGCCGATAATGATGGCGCGATCGTCAACCGTGATGTCGTTCAGTACTTTGTGAATAACGTCTGTCATAGGGTGGTAAACACCCTTAGGATCACGTGCCGTGATAACACCAAAGTTGTTCATGAAAGACATCAGCTTAGGAATGTTGGCCTGCGCTTTTTTGTCCCATACAGACGCCGTGTGGCAGCCAGACTGGTAAGCACCATCAACGCTTGGCGAAATCGTAGAAGCAGCCATCGCTTCCAGTTCCTGACAAGTCATCGGGCCAGTAGTGTCCTGAGAACCTACGATGTTCACTTTAACGCGCACGTCAGAACCGGTGTGTAGAGGCGTTTTAGAAGTAACACCCACTGCGTTGCGGTTGAAAATTTTCTCAACAGCCGTCAGGCCCTGACCTTCATGTGAAATTTCTTTAGCAGGTGCGTAAACCTGAGGTACTTCAACACCCAGCGTTTCAGCAGCAAACGTCTGCAGTTTCTTGCCGAAAGTTACCGCGTAAGAACCACCGGCCTTCATGAATTCCACTTTTTGTGGCGTGAACGCGTCAGATACGTCAACCAGTTCTTTGTCGCCGTTGTACAGCTTTTTAGCTTTGGTATCGATCGTCAGAACGGTACCCGTCGCAACAGAGTAGGCTTCTTCCAATACTGGGTCGCCGTTAGCGTCACGAACAACTTCGCCGTTAGCATCAGTTTTCTTAACCCAGTTTTTCAGATCCAGGCCGATACCGCCGGTTACACCAACCGTGGTCAGGAAGATAGGTGCGATACCGTTAGTACCAGCAACCACAGGAGCAATATTAATGAACGGAACGTATGGGCTTGCTTGCTTGCCGGCCCACAGCGCGACGTTGTTCACACCAGACATACGAGAAGAACCAACACCCATGGTGCCTTTTTCAGCGATCAGCATCACTTTAGCGTTCGGGTGCTTCTTACCTAGCGCAACAATTTCTTGCTGAGCTTCAGGCGTGATCATGCACTGGCCGTGCAGTTCACGGTCGGCACGAGAGTGTGCCTGGTTACCTGGAGACAGTAAGTCCGTAGAGATATCACCTTCAGCAGCGATGTAGGTAACAACATCAATTTTTTCGTCGATGTCTGGCAGTTTGGTGAAGAACTCGGCTTTGGAATAGCTTTCCAGAATCTCTTTAGCAATAGCGTTGCCAGCTTTGAAAGCGTCGCTGAGACGATCGTAGTCGGCTTCGTACAGGAATACTTGAGACTTCAGAACCTCAGCAGCCGCGGCAGCTTGTGCGTCGTCAGAAAGCGCAATATCCAGCAATACTTCAACAGAAGGACCACCTTTCATGTGAGACAGCTGTTCCAGAGCAAACTCAGGGCTGATTTCAGCAACAGCTTCTTTACCCAGTACGATGTCTTTCAGAAACTTAGCTTTAACGCCTGCAGCAGGGGTAGTGCCTGGCAGGGTGTTGTAGATAAAGAACTTTAGAGAGTCTTCACGGTTTGCGTTACCAGTATCTTTGATCTGGTCAATAATTTCTGACAGCAGCTCAGCGCTATCAATTGGCTTTGGATTTAATCCCAACTCTTTTTTACGGGTTGCGATTTCATCCATATATTCTGAATATAAGCTCATTCAAACCTCCAGTGGATTGTGAACATGTCCGTGGAACCAAGGAGATTTGGTTCACGCTCGAAAGGCGCGTATTCTACCGGAAACCGGTGCTAAAGTTAAGAGAATGGTTTGTAGACATTAGCTGAGATTGAGCCGTAACTTATTGATATTAAAGATATGAAAGAATATCTATGTTTAACATAAACTACGGTTATTATGGATTGCACTTTCATAGAGTCCAGAAATGTGTGGGTTATGCATTTAAGACTGCCCAATTGGTTGACATAATAGGGTAGCAAGCAGCGGGATTTATGGCACATTACATGCATATTGGTGTTGTTCGTATTCAGTTGCTGTTTTATTGACGCTCGCCGTTTCGGTAAAACGCTAGACAACATCAACATTATTGGTAAAGCGAGATCAACTACAGATGACGACCATTGTTTCTATTGGCTCCGGCAAAGGCGGCGTTGGTAAAAGTATGCTGAGTGCCAACTTAGCCGTATTGCTGGCCGGTAAAGGCTATAAGGTTACGTTGATTGATCTTGATGCGGGCGGCGCTAATTCACATATTATGTTTGGTGTTTTTAAGCCTGAATACACGCTGGCAGACTTTATGCTGCGTCGTGTCGACTCGTTACAGGATGTGACGATGGAGCTTAAATCTTTCAATAGGTTACGTCTGATTCCTGGTATGGGAGAGTCGATGTATACCGCTAACATTCCTGCCGCAGCTCGCGAAAAGTTAGTACGCCATATTCACAAGCTGGATTCCGATTTTGTGGTTATTGATGTTGGTGCGGGTACCAATCTCAACACTCTGGATTATTTTATGCTGGGTGATTATAACCTGTGTATTTCTACACCAGAGCCTACGTCGGTGCTGGACTTATACCGCTTTGTTAAGTTGGCCGTTATTCGTAAAGCCTTGTCGGTATTTCTTGCTAATGACGATATTCGTAAAACCATCGCTAAAACCAATGTTCAAAATATCGAGCAGATTTTCTCTCTCGCAGGGGAAGCAGGGCAAGAGAAACGCGAAGCCGCACAGCAGGCGGTAAAAAATTTCCGGCCACTTTTGGTCGCTAACCGTTCTGGCGATAAGAAAAAGAAAATCCACATACTGCAATTACAGCAACTGCTAAAAAAATATGTCGGCGTGCAGAGCATTACCAAACTGGGGGAAATCCCCGTGGACACCGCTGTTGAACAGTCCATTGGCGCCTTCCAGCCAGTAGCTGGTTATGCGCCAAAATCACCTGCGGCTAAGGCACTTGTTGAAATTACCGATAATCTACTAAGCCTTATTGAGCAGCATAAAAATGCTGATACGGAAATCAGTGAATCTACTGCCGCGCCAGCCGTGGCAGCTGACTCACTGGTTTAAGGCTATAGGTTTAAACTGGCCCAGACAGGGCAGTGATCGGACGGTTTTTCCATAGCCCGTGCCTCATAATCAATACCGGTATCGGTCAGGTGTTCAACCAGTGGTTGTGTGATCAGTATGTGATCGATGCGCAGGCCGCGTTTTGGCGTATCATCAAAACCTTTGCTGCGATAATCAAACCAGCTATAGCGGTCATTTATCTCAGGGTTTTGGATGCGAAAACTATCCAATAGGCCCCAGGCGAGAAGCCTGTCATACCATTCCCTTTCTTCCGGTAGAAAACTGCATTTTCCAGTTTGCAGCCAACGTTTAGCATTTTTTTCACCAATACCAATATCATTGTCGGTGGGTGAAATGTTGAAATCGCCCATCACAACGACACGGTCGGACGGTGTGTGATGGGTTTCCAGGTAATGCATTAGGTCGGCATAAAACTTTCGTTTGGCCGGAAACTTAGTTTCGTGCTTGTTGCTCTCGCCCTGCGGAAAATACCCGTTTAGCACAGTAATAAGTCCACCATCACTGCACTCGAACTGACCAATAATCATACGGCGTTGAGCATCTTCTCCATCGTCAGGCCAGCCTTTCTGGATAGCCTTTGGCTCCATACGCGATAACATGGCAACGCCATAATGTGATTTTTGGCCGTGGTAATTTACGGCATAGCCCATGTTGTTTATTGCCTCAACGGGGAAGTCGGGATCATTAACCTTTGATTCCTGAAGACCAATCACATCAGGCTGGTGGTGGTCAATAATCGCCTGCAGCTGAGGAATGCGAGCGCGAATACCGTTAATGTTGAAGGAGATAATTTTCATATCAACTAAGACCTATGAATTTTAAAAAGTGGGCGGTGTGTTAGACGCGAAAAACCTGCGTGTCAATCTGGCCGTTGGGCTGTAACGTAAGCCAGCGAAAACCCGCTGCCAAATTAGTGTCGATGGCAAAGTCATCACTACCGGCTGTAAATTGGACGGGGCCAGCCGCCGGTGTGCCAAACAATCGCACCTGCCCGTGTGCTAATTCCGTCTCCTGATGCGCATGGCCCCAGGTTATCGCACGGACTTGCTGCCCACCAAGCGTGTTAAAGGTATCAACTCTGGAGAAGAGTGCCGCAGCGTCCTTCACTCGCATGCTATCCATCCAGGCACTATTGAGTTTTACCAGTGGGTGATGCAGAACAATAAGGCTATTAGGAGCCTGTGGTGAAGACAGGGCGGAGTCCAAAACGGCTAGTTGCTGCTCACCCAACTCACCGTCATCACTGTCCATTAAGCTGCTGTCGAGCTGTATAATTTGCCAGTTGTTGAGCGCAAAAGAGCCGCACCCAAAAAGCTTAAGTGATTTAACGCTTTCTTCCAGGATTGACGAGTCATCATGGTTACCGGGAATAAAACCGATTTTAGTTGTGCTGGCTGCATTACCCAGCTGTTCACGCAATTGGTTTGCTAAACGGTGATAAGTTTGTCGATAGCCTTCAGCTGTTTCGTCATCAACAATATCGCCGGTCACCAGAATAACTTGCGGTGGCCAGTGTTGATGTTGGCGAGCACGCTCCAAAACAGCGTCCAGTGATTGCTGGACATTGTGTCCACGCCAGAGGGCGGCCGGATCAGCTTTAAGATGAAGGTCTGTGATTTGTAAAACGTGAATTGGCGAACAGTTGTTAATCATGCGGTAGGAAGTAGAAGGGGGCTTTGGTCGGCGTTTACGAACAAACGTTGCTCGTAAACGCTTAAACCATAAAGCTGCTTAGCCGCGCTCGCGGTTTGGCAGTACATCCTTGAGCTTGTTGAACATGTCGCGCAAGGAATCTTCGGTGGTTTTCCAGTCAATACAGCCATCGGTTACGGACACGCCGTAACGCAGCTCGCTGAGATCATCCGGGATTGGCTGGTTGCCGAATTCCAGATTACTTTCGATCATTAAACCAATGATGGAGTTATTACCTTCCAGAATCTGGTTGGTGACATTTTCCATCACCAGCGGTTGTAATGCTGGATCTTTACTGGAGTTAGCGTGGCTGGTATCAACCATAATGTTTTTCTTGAGACCTGCTTCTTCCAAACGCTTTTCACACAGTTGCACGCTAACTGAATCATAGTTTGGTTTACCGCCACCACCACGCAGAACAATGTGTCCATATTGGTTGCCGGTTGTACGAATCACAGCCACTTGACCACTTGGATTCATACCCAGAAAACTGTGCGGGTGAGAAACCGACTGCAGTGCGTTGATAGCAACGGATAAACCACCGTCAGTGCCGTTTTTGAAACCAATGGCAACGGATAGTCCGCTGGACATTTCACGGTGTGTTTGTGATTCCGTGGTACGTGCGCCAATCGCTGACCAGCTGATCAGATCCTGAAGGTACTGTGGAGAAATAGGGTCCAGCGCTTCAGTGGCGGTGGGTAGTCCCATTTCAGCCAGGTCAAGCAACAACTGACGACCAATGTGCAGGCCTTCTTCAATCTGGAAAGAATCGTCCATATGAGGATCGTTAACCAGACCTTTCCAGCCAACAGTAGTGCGTGGTTTTTCAAAATACACACGCATGACGATTAGCAGGCTGTCTTTTACCTCATCAGCCAGCTTTTTCAGACGCGATGCGTAATCTTTAGCTGCTTTAATGTCATGAATTGAGCAAGGGCCAACGACAACCATCAAACGGTGGTCTTTACCATCCAGGATATCCTGAATTTGCTGGCGGCCGTTGAGAACAGTCTCTCGCGCTACATCGGTAACAGGAATTTCCTGCTTAAGTTTCTCAGGCGTAATCAACACATCCTGAGAGCGAACGTTAACATTGGTCAAACGTGAAGTTGTCATTTCTAAACCTTGAATCTGGAAATCTATGCGTATTGGCTTTTACGCCCCCAAACAAAAGGCCTGGAGGGTAGACGAAGGCCACATATCATATAGTAAAAAAATAGCGGATATAAGGGCTTTTACGGGCATATTTGAAGAGAAAATAAGCTATCAACCTAAGAACAAGTTTATGCTGCCCTTAGCGCCCAGGCAGGCCCGCAAAAGAACATAAGTTTACTCAGCCGTTTTCTAGTTCTACCAACATCGGCGGCTCACTGGCTGCGAAATAGACAGCTACTTTGACAGACCGGCTATTCAGTTGACTGAGAGCGTTGGCCGCGGCTATCAAGTGAACTTTATTGGGTTCTGCGGTTTGTTGATTTGCTGTCACCGTCTGTGTGTCAACTTGAATGAGCCAGCATTGATCATCGACAACAAAAGAGCGGTCGATAAGGTGTTGTTGGGTCTCGATCTTATTAGTAACGCTGATACGCTCATTTAGCTGCCAGTTACTGCGTGCGCTTGAGTGTCGATTATCCAGAAGCCACTGTCCCTGTTGACAGGCTAATACGGCTTTTAAGCGTTGCTGTATAGTGATTGCGTTATCGGTATGGGCTTGCAAACCAGATAATTGCAGATGGTGTTTTAAAAGGGCATCGAGTGCCTGTGGTTCTGCCTGTTGCCAGTACTGGCTTCCCAGTTCAGCAATACTCAATAGCAAACTCTTAAGGCATTGCGCCTGTGCAGTTGCAGAATAGGCCTGCGCATCAAGTTCTAATTCAGGTACATTGTTACCCTGGTATTCGTGACCGCGGTAGCTGGCCAATAACTGCCCCTGCTGGAAGTCGGGATGGTGCCAGTCGCTCGCTAAACGAGACAGCGTTGACGCTGTTTCTGAAACACCACACTCGGTGCCCGCGGTGTTATTTGAAGCGTCCACGATCTCTAATTGGTCTTTAATTTGTGGCCAGAGGCTGTGCAGCAAACTATTTTCGGACGGCGTTTTCATGTCATCGCTGTTTTCATCCCGACGCACAACGTTAGCCAGCAGACGGAGCTGTTTAACCGCTCGTGTGGCACCAACATAAAGCAAACGTGTATTTTCGAGCTGTTCTTTGAGGCGGTGCTCACGTTTCAGGTAATCGTAAAGCGCATCGCCATCACCACCTTTTTCAGGCAGTGATCCCATCAGTAGCAGCGGTTCACCTGCGGTAGACAAGCGCTCATGCCAAAGTAACAGCTCCTGATTGCGGGACGGGTTACCCCGATCCAGGCCCGGCAAAATAACATGATCAAATTCAAGCCCTTTGGATTTGTGAATGGTCATGATTTGCAGGCGGATGTTGGTGTCACTTTCCGGCTTGGCAAAGAGTCGTGAAACAGCCTCCTTAAAAGCACCAAAATCAGCGATATCGGCGCCATTTTCATGTTGTGATAGCAGCTCAAAAAAGGCGGGAGCCTGGGCTAAATCCTGAGAGGAGGCGGCTGTTAACGGCCCTCCGAGCGCAATCCAAATGCCTTCCACCCACTGGCGTAACGGTTTTCTCCGGCGCTGATTAATTGCAGGCTTTATGATGGATAACAATCGGTTAAGTGACTTTTCTCCATTAGCACTCAATAAGTCTCGGCGGCTTTTTTCCTGTAGCTGCGACCAAATGCTAGTATATCGAGCTGATTGCCCGACAGCTGATGCGGTGAGTGTATGTAAATCCTCGAGACTTAAACCACACCAGGGCGCTCTTAATATCGACAGCCAGGCCACTCGATCAGCTGGATTTAACAGTGCCTGCGTTAGGGCCATCAAATCGCTTACCAAAGGCCGCTGGGAAAGTGGATCAATGTCCACAGCGCGCCAGCTGATATTAGCGCGACGCAGAGCAGGCATAATATCGCGCAAGTGGGAGCGGTTACGCACTAAAATGGCAATGCTGTCGGCAGGGTAGTCGAGACTGATTTGACCGACTAATTCGACCACTTTTTGCGCTTCGCAATCGCGGCCTTGCTCATCGATACAGCCAAAAAACTGTACCGCCTGCGCTTGGTTTTCTGCTTGGATAGCTACGGATCGGCTGTAGGTAACAGCACCGCGGGCAATATTGTCCTGAGCAGGGAAAGCGCGGGCAAAGCTATCATTAACCCAATTCACGATGCCAGCATCTGAACGGAAATTAGTTTGTAGATCTAATGCTTCAAGTTGCGCATTACCAATACCAAATTCACGTGCAGCCAGAAATAATCCGACATTGGCTTCGCGAAAGCCGTAACAGGACTGCATTCCATCTCCCACGATGAACAGAGTCCGGCCATCGCCGGCTTCCCAGCCATCGGTGAGCCGACGCAACAGATTAAACTGCGGTGTTGCAGTATCCTGAAACTCATCCACAAGAATGTGTTTGATTTGATAATCCAGTAGCAGGGCGATATCAGAGGGTTGCTCATCATCGCCGAGCGCCAGCGAAGCCGCACTGGATATTTGAGCATAATCGAGCTGCCCCTGCTCCATAAAGACCAGCGTTAGCTCGGCCACCAGTGTTGGTAGTAAACGGGTCAGGGTGTCTAGCAGCTGCCATTGCTGATCGGAATAGTCCACCGATGGCAGGTTGCTTACCTCCTGCAATTGCGCCAATAGGCCAGGCTGTTGCGCCAAATCATTGATAAGCGCAAGGCAGTCAGCTTTAGCCGCTTTAAAAGTTTCCTTTTCATCCTTTTTATTACTGGCAGGGAAGCCCTGATTTTTAGTCAGAGTGGCGCGAAAACGCCCGTCTTTGGTCAACAGCAGGTCGCAAATAGCACGCCACTGAGGCAACGCCTGCGGATTACAATCGGGCAGCGCTGTCAGTCCAGCACATTGCAAAAGAGGGGCATCAGGCGCCAATTGATGCAACTGTTGGCAGGCAAAATCCACTGACTGCATTAAGGATGACTCAAACATCAGCAGTGATTCAGTACAGTCCTGTAACGCTTCTTCCACTAATTCTGTAAGGCAGTTTTCCAGATAACCACGAAAATCAAAATGCGCCTGTTTTGCCGAAATGAAGTGTCGCAACCATTGCTCACGCTTACTTAAAATTGAACAGAGCAGGGCTTCTATGCGGGCCGTATTGTTATCAAGGTGACTGAGTAATCGTTGTAAATCCTCGCTGATACAGCCGTGGGCTGCCGTGCGATCTTCAAGCCTCGCCAGCAACCGACGTGAAGCCTGCTGATACTGAGTTTGAGCATCATCACTGACACTCGCCTCAGAACCTAACCGGGATAACAGCGGCATACGCTGCACCAAGCGCATACAAAAACTGTCGATAGTTTGAATACGTAGGCGATTCGGATTGTCGAGCAAAAGCCAGTTATGCTTTTTATCCTGTTGTAAAACCGCGCGAGCCAGTGTCCAGGTATTGAGTTTATGCGCTTCGTCAGGTGCCTGGACTGACTGGCCATTACGTAATGCGTCAAGAATTCGACTGCGCATTTCATTGGCAGCCTTGCGCGTAAAGGTAATTGCAAGCAGCTCTTCGGGTTTCT
Source organism: Gammaproteobacteria bacterium F7 (assembly GCA_001593685.1). GTDB lineage: Bacteria > Pseudomonadota > Gammaproteobacteria > Pseudomonadales > IMCC2047 > IMCC2047. The sequence continues at coordinate 56,849 of LUKI01000006.1, read as the reverse complement.
CAACGCGCGCCAGTAACGTCAGGCTACGTTGAATTAACAGCTCTGTTTTTCCCGATCCCGCCGGTGCTGTGACAGCAAAGGAGGTATTCGGGTCAAGGGCGCGGGTACGCTGGACGCCATCAACAATCTCAGTCATTGTCGATAACCTGTGTCGTGATTAACGGTGTCAGTTTCATTCATCGGCCTCACTCGATAGTTCGTTGAGCTGATGAATCCGACACAGTGAGTGCAAATGGCAAAACTGACAGGTGTTATTTTGCAAAGGGGCAACCGTGGCCACACCCGTTTTAAATTCGTTTGCGAGTGACTCCAGTGATTGCAGCCATTGTTGGTTGATATCTGACCAGGAAAGACTGGCATCCCAGCCACGGCTTTTCTCAATGCTATATACGCCAGGCGCAACACCCTCCTGGGCTGAAATACCAACAAAGCCCTGTTGATCGATATTAATACGAGCAAAGGCGAGGCTTTCTATACGATCTTGTTCACCTTGTGGCTCAGAGATACCAGCCATCGTCACCATATACAATGGTAGCTGCGGCTCTTCAAGCCGTTCTCCCTGCCACTTTGAGGTGCTGCAAAAGCCAGTTTTATAATCAATCAGCATTAAGCTGCCATCATCGAGCCGGTCAATACGGTCAACCCTGACACGTAGCGGCATTTCAGCGATATTGATGACCAGCGCCTTTTCTGTTGCAACCACATCGAACGCGCTACGGGATTTTTCTATTTGCAGCCACCGCGCCAGTAAACGCTGTAAGCGTTGTGCTTCATTGTCCGTATAAACCGCGCCAAATAGGTCATCGCGCTGCGCGATTAGTGGTTTGAGCGCTTTACGTACGGCGTCACTCATGTCCTGTTGAAGGGCTGCTGCATCGCGCGCGATCAAGGTAGAGGAGTTTTTTAGTGTCAGCCATAACTGTTCAAGGGCGGCATGTAAAACAGTGCCACGCTGCGCTGCATCTAGGTGATAACTGGGTTCGGGTAGATCTCGTGCTGACAAACGGTGGTTCGCGAAGGCGCGAAACGGGCAGGCCGCTTGATCCTTAAGCAAAGCCGAACCGCCGACAACGCGCTCAGTATCTATGTTCAATGTCGGACCGGTATCGTCGTTATACGGCTCAAGTGCTCGAAAACTCTCAGAGCTATTCGTTAACTCGCTATAGAAGGGGTGTGACGTATCCGTGACTAAGTTAAGTTGGTCTTTAGTTGTCGCTACAAAATCATCAATTAGACTGCTGGCCCGTAGCGGTTCATCGCCGTTGTTGAGCGAATAACTGGCAATGACCTGTGCACCGCTGTGTAGATAATCGCGAAGTAGTTCACGCGAAAACTGTAACTCTCGCTCTGGACTGGCGTGCGGCATCGCAAATTGCTGCTGCATCGGAATGGGAATAAAAGGGTTCGGGTTTGCCGCTGCAGGCCAAAGGTGATCATTAAGACCGACCAGCCAAACAGCATCAAAATTTAAGCCGCTACCCTCCAGCATACCCAGCACTTGGATTGGCGTTTGCGGAGTTTGTGCCTGGAAATCTGTACTACCCAGCACTCGAGTAAGCAGGTTCAAGGCCTCGTTTAGGCTCACGTTACCGACACTCTCAGCAAGATTGGAAAAATCGGCTAACGCCTGCTGCCAGCGACGAAAGTGCTGGAACTCTATGCTATCAAGTCGCCGCTCTGTAGATGGCCAGTTAAAGCTGCGCAGCAGGGTATTAAAAACCGTATACCAATGCGTTAAATCCGCTTTTTGGCTGGTTTGATCCTGCAGTGATTTTGCGGTTTTTAGGGCTGAGATAAAGTCCGCATAGTGTGCATTAATGGCTGGTTTTTGAGTTACGCGATGCAGTAGGCTTTGTAAGCTGAATTGAGGCCAGCCGCCCTCACGCAAAAACAGCTCCAGCTCAACGCTAGCATCAAAGTCCGTTTTTTTGTCAAGCCTGATATAGGGTGACTTTAGCAGCGAATAAAGCGTGTGATAGTTAAACTCATCACGCATCAATTCCAATAGGTTGAGCGCCGAAATAACCAGTGGTGTTTGATTGAGTGAAACGCCGGCGCTGATGTTAAACGGCAGTTGATAACGTGGTGTGTCGGGTAAGATGTATTGGGGCTCAAAAACAGCGGCTAAGGTTGCCTCAATGAAGTCTCGCTGTTGCGCCAGATCCGGCACAATGATCGCGAGCCGCTGGTCGATATTCTTTTCGAGCGCCTGCTTAGCCCACTGTGCAGCCAGATGTATTTCTTCAGTCACATCATTACAACCCAGCTTCAGAGAGACAGGAGCGTGGGTCGTTGAGCGGTAGAGCTGGTTATTGTCGGACGCTTTTTCGATAAGCTGTTCGTATAGCGGCGGTAAATGCTGAAAACCAACTAATATAATGTTCGCCTCAGCGGTTAGCATTCCTTGCTCAAAAGCGTTCAGAACAATTTGGCTTTGGTCGGCCTGAGTGACTAATTGATGAGCTTCACAGTGACCTGAGAACTGCTTGGCCCAATAGGCAAAGCGGCTGCAATCGGGGTGGAAATAAAACTCACTACTAAGCTCACACCGCCAGAGTTGTAAGGTCCGCCAGGCAGACTGGGCCTGTTTAGCTGTTGCAAAGGGCTTTAATAGCAGGCTTTTTTCATCATCGCGGATAAAGCGTTCCCAAAGCAGGGTTTCCTGCAGGCCATGCAAGCGGGTTTTGTTATAGGTTAATGGTGAGTTGGCGCTGATTAACTGTTGCCAGCAGTGCTGTATCCAGTCATCAATCGGAAAAATGGCAGGCTGTTCCCAGACCTGAAGACCGCGCTTGCTGCAGGCTTCAGCGTAAGCCGAAGCAATATGTGCAGCAAGACGACGGTTGGATGTCAGCAGTAACGTTTGATCATTAATCGACTCAAACAGTGGGTCGATATCAAAAAGAGCCGACATATTAACGCTGGTGATACTTAGTCGAGACGGTTTCTTGATTCACCGTTAAGGAACGCTTCCACGTTCAGTACCACTTCATCCAGCAGGCGCTGGCGAGTTTCATCTGGGCCCCAAGCACAGTGAGGCGTTAAGATCAGGTTTTTGATCTCGGGATCAATCAGCGGATTGCCAGCTTTTGGCGGCTCAACAGTTAATACGTCAACACCTGCACCACCAATTTCACCGTCTTTAAGTGCTTGGGCCAAAGCCGCTTCATTAACTAAACCGCCGCGCGCTGTGTTGATGATCAGCGCTGATTTTTTCATCGCTTTCAGCTGTGGTTCATCAATCAGGTTTTCAGTGGCTGGTGTGAGCGGGCAGTGGAATGTAATAGCGTCAGCAATTGGCAACAGCTCTTCCAGCGGACGACGCTCCACAATGCCGAAGCTATCCTGATTAGGGCGGCTCGAGGCCACCAGGATTTCCATACCGAAGGCTTCGGCCATGTGAGCAACCGACTGACCAATTTCACCATAACCAACGATGACCAGTTTTTTGCCTTTCAGCTCATACATTGGGTAATCAAGCAGGCAGAACTGGTCCTGCGCAGCCCACTTACCAGCACGCACATCGTCACTGTATCGTTGTACGTTAGCAGCCAATGCTAACAACAGCGTCATGGTGTGCTGAGCAACGGCATAGGAGCCATAGCCACCGACGTTAGCAACGCCGACATTGTGTTTTTTGGCCGCATCAATATCAATCACATTGGTGCCTGTTGCCACAACGGCAATTAGCTTGAGATTTGGGCAGGCTTCCATGATTTCCGCATCCATCGGTACTTTATTAGTCAGTACGATTTCAGCATCACCAATACGTTCCTGGCGTTGCTCCGGCGTGGTTTGAGGGTAGAATGTCCACTCAATCGGCAGCTCATTAAGCTTACCTAGGTCCAGACGCTCTTGTGCGATAGAGTCAGAATCGAGAAAAACACCTTTCATAGTTAATTTCCTTAAATACAAGTATGCTGTTGCAAAAAATCGGGGCCTCTTTAAAAAAGCCCACGGCAAAAAATGTCGGTAACTTTACAGAATATGAGCCGTGATTGACAGAGGCAATCACATAACTCGCTAACCCGCCAATAATTTTCAGGAATCTTATTTCAGCATGACAGGAACCTTAACGAATAAATTAGTCATTGCTATCTCCTCCCGTGCGCTCTTTGATCTGTCGGATAGCCATGATGTCTATGAAAGCGAAGGCTTAAAAGCTTACGCTGAATACCAGATTGAGCATGAAAATGAACCTCTGGCAAAAGGGGACGCATTCCCCTTGGTTGAGAAGCTACTTAAAATCAATACGTTGCTATCCGACTCTCCACGGGTTGAGGTCATTTTATTGTCTCGTAACAGTGCCGATACTGGTTTGCGGATTTTCAACTCTATCCAGCATTACGGTTTAAATATTACCCGTGCTGCCTTTTGTGGAGGAGAAAGTCCATACCGCTACGTATCCTCCTTTGGTTGTCACTTGTTTTTATCGACCCACCCAGAAGATGTGCGTCAGGCGCTTGATAGCGGCTTTGCTGCAGCGACTATTCTACCGGGCAAGGCGCAGCAGAAAGAGGGCGCCCAACTGCGAATTGCCTTCGACGGCGATGCGGTATTATTTTCCGATGAAGCAGAACAGATTTATCAACGTGATGGGCTGGAAGCGTTTACGGAAAATGAACGCGCCTCTGCAAACTTGCCGCTGAAAGGCGGGCCTTTCAAGACTTTCCTCAGCGCGTTGCACAGCATTCAGGCTGAATTTTCTGAAGGGGACTGCCCAATCCGTACAGCATTGATCACAGCCCGTTCTGCACCTGCTCATGAGCGTGTTATTCGCACATTGCGCGCTTGGAATGTTCGACTTGATGAGTCTATCTTTTTAGGCGGACTCAATAAGGGAGAATTTTTGCGCGCGTTTCAGGCCGATGTCTTTTTTGATGATCAGGAAGGGCACTGCGAGTCAGCTCTGGAACACGTGGCAACAGGTCATGTACCCAATGGCGTAAAAAATGATGAGTAAAAACTTTCTTAACAGCTAACGCTTTTTAAATCTGCTGCTATTCTTGATTACAAAGAAGAAAACAAAAACAGCAAGCAGGTGGTTATGATCAACAACATTCTTTATGCAACCGACTTAGGCCTCTATGGGCCTTATCTATTGCAGCATGTGATGTCTCTCGCCAGCAAACACAATGCTAACGTTCACACCGTGCACGCGATCGAACCCGTTGGCGTTTTCGCAGAGTCGATTTTGTCCACCTATATGCCCGAAGATGAGGTTAACAACCTGCGCCGTAATGGTTTTAGTCAGGTGATGGATCGTATCCGTCAGCAGGTTGAAAACGCTTTTGAGGATGAGTTTATTGAAAGTAACTGTAACGTGCAGTTAATCAATGGCATCAAGGTAATCGGCGGCAAACCTGCTGAAGTCATTCTAGAAACAGCCCAGCAATGTAATGCGGACCTGATTGTCCTCGGAAGCTGCTCACAACCTAGCGATAAACCACGGTTGGGCTCCGTTGCTTCCAGAGTACTTAACGAGTCATCTGTACCGGTTTTTCTGGTACCGATGGTGAAGCTTCAGAACCCCAAAAATTATGACCTATATCGTTAGGTTTCAAATACTTAATTTATCTTTTTAAATTACCTTAAAAGAATGCGTATTTAACACCTAACACCAACAAAACGGCTGCGAGCAGGGGCCGAATAATATTTTCCGGCAGCTTGGCGCCCAGCTTGGTCCCTATATAAATGGCAGGTAACGAGCCAATCAACAAACACCCTAACAGCGCAAAGTCGACGTTCCCCAAATAAATATGCCCGATGCCTGCAATGAGCGTTAGCGGTACAGCATGCGCGATATCAGTGCCAATGACATGAATCGACGGCAGGAGCGGGTAGAGAAGCAACAGTATCGCGGCGCCAAATGCACCGGCTCCTACTGAGGACAATGTTACAAAACAACCTAAAACTACCCCCATCATAACTGTCATGGGTGCAGCATGACGGGTCGCCCAAATTTGCCAGCGACCAGGTTGTTTTTCAGCATTTTCTTGCAGCTTTTGCTTAAACATCACCACTAAGGCCGTGATTATCAGCATAACGCCTAAACTGTTCGTTAGAATGCGAGTATAGTATTCTGGACTGGTGAAATGATTTTTTAGAATATAAATAGTAATCAGGGAGGCGGGGATACTGCCTGCGGCTAACAATGCAACAATACGCAACCGGATAGTGTTGTTCTTTTTGTGCAAAACGACACCGCCACCTTTTGTTACAGCGGCATACATCAGATCAGTGCCAATGGCGACATGAGCCGGAAAGCCAAATAGTAATAACAGTGGAGTCATGAGCGAGCCGCCGCCCACGCCAGTGATACCAACGGCCAGACCAACGCTGGCGCCGGCTAGAATATATAAAATGATGTCCATGTTTTTATTTTGGGCTCTTAAAAGATGCGACTATATGACAGTTTACGCGAGTGCGTAACAATAGCGGTTTAGAGTTATTCGACAAAGTAATATTTGATTATATTTTTATAACTTTATGATATAAAATCCAGCTTTGGAGGCTGTAATGAAACTACAGCAACTGCGGTACATTTGGGAAGTTGCCCATCACGATTTAAATGTCTCTGCCACCGCGCAAAGCCTTTATACCTCTCAACCCGGTATTAGCAAACAAATCCGCCTGTTAGAGGATGAACTTGGCGTTGAGGTTTTTTCCCGTAGCGGCAAGCATCTCACCAACATTACGCCCGCTGGCGAAGATATTCTCAAGTTAGCTGGTGAAGTCCTTCGCCAAGTGGCCACCATCAAAAGCATCGCTCAGGAACACAGCGACCCTAATAAGGGAAGCGTTTCAATTGCCACAACCCATACCCAGGCCAGATACGTATTACCGTCCGTCATTAAGCAATTTATGGATAAGTACCCTGATGTTTCGCTGCATATGAACCAGGGAACACCCGTTCAAATTTCTGAAATGGCGGCTGACGGTGAGGTGGATTTTGCAATTGCCACCGAGGCGCTAGAGCTATTTGGCAATTTAATTATGATGCCCTGTTACCGCTGGAATCGCAGCATTGTTGTGCCTAAGGATCACCCGCTTGCGCAATTATCAACATTAACCCTTGAAGAGGTGGCGAAATACCCGCTAGTCACCTATGTGTTTGGCTTTACCGGGCGCTCAAAACTTGATGACGCCTTCAATCGCCAGGAATTAACACCCCGAGTGGTGTTTACGGCGACCGATGCCGATGTCATCAAGACCTACGTCAGGCTGGGGTTAGGGGTCGGAATTGTTGCCACCATGGCCTATGACAACCAATTAGATGCTGACTTAGTCAAACTCGATGCCAGCCACCTGTTTGAGGCCAGCACAACAAGAATTGGCATACGTCGTGGCGCATTTCTACGCGGTTACATGTATGACTTTGTTGAGCTTTTCGCACCTCATTTAACGCCAGAGGTTGTTGACCGGTGCCTTAAACAGCAGAATAAGGCTGAATTAGAGGAATATTTCGCCAGCTTTGAAATTCCTACCTATTAAGGTCTCGATAAAACTCCAATAGGGATTGAATGACTTCTTTATTGCACTCTCTGCGTTTTCTGTTTCTTTGTTGTTTTTGCCTGCTTGCGACAAGTGCCTGTACTAATCCCCCATCAAGTTTGGCACCACCCACCCGTGGTGCCGCAGCAACTGTTCACCCGTTAGCCACCCAGACCGCTCAGGATGTTTTTGCGAAGGGCGGTAATGCCGTTGATGCCGCCGTAGCAGCCGCATTGATGTTAGGTGTTGTTGATGGTCACAATTCCGGCATAGGGGGTGGCTGCTTCATTGTGATTCGTTGGGCCGATGGCCGAATTGAAGCGATTGATGGCCGCGAAATGGCGCCAGCCGCGGCTCATCGTGACATGTATTTACGCAACGGTGTTGCTGACCCGCAATTAAGCCGTAGCGGAGCGCTCGCCATTGGCGTACCGGGATCATTAGCCGCTTTTGATTATTTGATCACCGAGGGAGGCAATTTAAGTCTCGCCGAATTATTAACCCCTGCTGCTGAAGTTGCCGAGCAGGGCTATGCCATCAGTAAAAGCTACGCCAGTCGTCTAGCTGCAACCGCTCAATCAATTCGCCACTTCCCTGAAACCGCCTCGCTGTTGCTGGATAATACCGGTCAGCCGCATCCAGCCGGCTATCTGCTAAAACAGCCAGATTTAGCGAACACCTACCGACAACTAGCAGAGCAGGGCATTGATTATTTTTACCAAGGCGCTTTTGCCGAAGCGCTTGAACAATGGATGCAGGAAAATGACGGCATTGTTACCGCCAAGGACTTTGGCAGTTATCAACTTAAAAAACGTGAACCTTTACTCACTGAGTACCGCGGGTATCAGTTAGTTGGTTTTCCACCGCCCAGTTCCGGTGGCGTGCATGTGGCGCAAATACTTAATATTCTGGAAAACTTTGAGGTTGCCCATTTAAGCGAAGCTGATCGTTATCACGTATTGGCCGAAGCCATGAAGCTGGCCTTTGCTGACAGGGCTTATTGGCTTGGGGATCCAGACTTTACCGACGTACCCCGAGGCTTAATTGATAAGCAATATGCAAAGCAGCTGGCCCAAAGAATAGATCTAGCTCGCACTATTAACGTCTCAGGCCCGGGCGCACCGCCCGATGCGGAGGTAGATTTATTTGGTAAACACACCACCCATATTGCCACCGCAGACAGTCAAGGCAACTGGGTGGCCATTACCAGCACCGTGAATACCTCCTTTGGTTCCAAAGTGATCATTCCCAGCACCGGCGTCATCATGAATAACCAGATGGATGACTTCTCCGCGCAGCCAGGCGTACAAAACGCCTTTGGATTGGTGGGTGCGGAAGCCAACAGCATTGCCCCCGGCAAACGTCCGCTATCCAGCATGAGCCCAACCATTGTTCTAAAGGACGGTAAGCCAGTAATGACGCTCGGTGCGGCAGGCGGCCCAACCATTATCACACAGGTTGTGCAGGCATTGGTTAATGTGATTGACTTGGGAATGGCGCCAGAGGAGGCCGTTGCCGCCCCACGTATTCATAACCAGTGGCTTCCGAATACCGTTTTTGTCGAGTCAGAACTACCGAGAGAAATTAAAGACGCTTTAGAGCAGCGCGGACATAAACTCAAGCAGGGGAGGCATCGCGGGGCGACGCAGTTTATAGGTAAAACTAATGCAGGAGGCTTTGTTTCAGTTTCAGAGCCCCGATTACAAATTAATTAGTGTTAACTTCACTTCATCGCTTTGAAAAATAACGTCGATTCGGCAACGGATGGCCTAGAAATGATAGAAAATAAATGCGTCCCCTTTTTTCTCATTACGCAAGTCGTGCAGGCGTTGATTAATGTGATTGATTTGGGAATGGCGCCAGAGGATGCCGTTGCCGCCCCACGCATTCATAACCAGTGGTTACCCGACAAGCTATTTGTTGAATCTGACCTGTCAACAAAGGTTAAAGAAACACTTGAACAGCGTGGTCATACACTCAAACAGGGCAGGCATCGCGGGGCGACTCAGTTTATTGAGTGTAACGGAAGCAGGATTTGTTTCAGTTTCAGAGCCCCGGTTACAAATTAATTAGTATTAACTTCACTTCATTGCTTTGAAAAAACAACGTCGACTCGGCAACGGATGGTCTAGAAATGATAGAAAATAAATGCGTCCCCTTTTTTCTTATGACCATACTCATAAATAATTGACTCTAGAGGAAGCAATATTGTGTTGGGCCTTTTTTAATTGCCAAGGTTATTTTTTATTTAGTTGCTGTTACATGGGCGTTCTTCTTTTTTAAAAAAAGGATGGGGCTAGTAAAGTCTTTGTTGGTTACTTTGCTGTTAGCAACCATACCTTGGTGGGATTTGTTACCCCGTTGGTTTAAACATCAAGAACTTTGTGAGCTGGACGGTGGATACCGCGAATACAATACGGTAGCTGAAGGGGTGGATAGTTATTATCACGCACAGTACGTGAGTGAAAAAGGTTTGAAGTGGAGATTGCGAGATTATAGGTATGAATTTGTTGAAAGCTCACGAAGAGATAATGGAGGCCAGCCTTTCCGTTATTCACTTAATGAAAACGACGAGCTTGTTGTTGAGAAAATAGAACAACCTGTCAGCCGATATGAGTGGCTTTATGAGTATTTAGGAGAAGAACTCCCCTACAACTTTACTGGCACAAGGTCAGCCATTCGCGACAAGAAAACAGGCGAGATTATGGCATCGCTAACCAATTATTCATTAAAGCGACCGTGGGGCTGGTATTTCAGTTTTCCTGATAAAGGGAAGGGATGTATAGATCAAAAATTGAGTGGTACTGAGTATTTCTTTACGAAAGTTATTCCATCAAAGATGATTGTTATTAAAGGAGAATGAACATGGAGTTGATTAGGGATTACTATTTGAAAAGAAAAAAAAGGGGGCGCATTTATTTTTAAAGGATGGAGAGCTAAGGCATGTATCTATTTCTGACAAGAAAATATTAATTAAACCGATACCTTAGTGGCAAATCGAAGCTGTATTCCTCACCAGTAATCTTGACTGGTATTCCAGGAACGGTTTTCGCCTTACGCAGTTGCATAACCACAATGCGCTGTAATTCCTCAGAGCTGCTTTTTACCACTTCAATATGCTTGATTTCACCATTGCGGGCTATGGTCAGCCGAAGTGTGATTTCACCTTCTGCGTATTTGCTTTCAAGTTGATTGACCTGCTGGAACTGTGCGAACCAGGTCAGTAACTGGAGATTATATTCACCCTTAAGCTTTTGTTGTTCTTTGCTTTCCTGCTTTTTAACCGGCTTGGGTTGTTCTTTCTTAACCGGCTCCACGGGTGGTTGCGCTGGTTTTGGTGGTGGCTCAACGGGCTTAGGCGGTTGTTTTTTTACAACCTTTTTCTCAACAGGCTTTGTTTTAACCGGTGTTGGTTTCGTCACTATTTGCTTTTTGATCGGTTCAGGTGGTGGCTTTTTTTCTACCGGTTTGTACTGTACAAGCTCAACTTGAATAGATTTAGCAACATCCTTTTTTAAATAGTTGTCGATCAACTGATAAATGGCGATCCAGCTTACACAGGAAAAAATGGCTAACGCATAAAGTGCATAGGTGAAACGCTGCACCTTCTTTGCCGGCCGCGGGGAGGGTTTGTCGTCGCGTATGAGGAGGTGGCTGCGTGCATCGGCCTCAGGGTCTTCAATTTGCTGGTTGCCCGATTGCGAGACATCTAGTCCTGCCTGTTCAAATTCCTCATGATAGCTGCTGGCTAATTCAGGGTTATTGGTCTGACAGAGGATAACCGGAACCGTTGAAAAGATATTCTCCAGGACATCCTGCTCAGTACGGTTAGTCAATGAGCAAAGGTTTGCCAATACCTGCTTGCGATTAAAGCCTTCTTTCAGCTTGCCATTGAAGGTGACGACGTATTTGCCTTTGGCCTGATGAATATCACTCTCTTGCCAGGTCTCATTGGCTTGCGTATTTACAATAAAATTAGGTTGCTGGTGCTGAGTTTTTAACGGCGCATAATGTCCAAAGCTAAGGTCTGCGTTAACAATGTCATCATGGCTGGTATTGTAGGCTTCGGTATGAACGATAAGCCCAGCGTGGCGGAATTTGTCTTTAAATTGGTCAGCTAGATGATAGTTATCCGCTTGCGCTGCGATAACAGGTTTGACTGAAAAAAGACTGTCGAGCAGCTCTTCCTCTGACTGGTTTGTCAGGTGAACAAGATTATCCAGCGCTGTTTGACGGGAAACGCCTGCAACTAATTTGCCATCAAAAATAATGCTATAGCGAGGCGCATGCGCGTCAGTCATCCCAGTCTACATCCAGCATAGTGAGCGTATTATGCTAATGGGCGTTACGTAAGCTTGCCAGGGTAAAGTCTTTTTCTGTCAACCCGGTATCGAATTGATAGTTAGACCAAGTCAGTTGCGTTGAATTACCAGACTGGTGGTTTTTGATGTTAATTGTATTTGCGCGCCAGTACTTGTCAGCGTAAAGCTGATAATCGGAAGCCGTCAGCGTTTTTAGCAGCTCGCCTTCACGGTCATAGTAGTCAATTTTTTGTATCAGGAAGGTCTGCGCATCGATCCAGGTTTCAAGGCGTTCGTAAGCAGAGTTTTCATCCTTAGGAAAACGGCTCACAACTCTGATTGGAATACCGTTGAGTTTATCTTCACGCTCGAAACGATAGTCATATTTAGCCAGATCCTGAGAGCTTAAGTCTTCAAAGTTAAACTCACTGCCAGAGAAGGGCGTAGCAGCATTATTCGATAGCAGTCGTTTTACCTGACGGTTTTCAGGGTTATAGGCCCAGTGTTCGTCTTTTTTCTTGGGATAAGAGACGGTTAGCAGGGCGTGACGTTTCAAATCCAGAGGCTTATCAAATATCAGCAGGCGTTTATTACCTGCTGCCGCTGTTTCAAGATACTTAACGCGTACTTCACGGTGTTTTTCTCGTCCTTCGGCATCCGTGATAACAGCGACAAAGCTTGACTGGCTATCTTTATACCCGGGGCTTCCATAGCCCAGCAACGGACCATGCTGAGTCGATTGATTATAAAGTGACTGCCCACGTTCTTCAGGTGAAATATTAAGTTGGCTAACGCACTCAATAACACCGTTCACAACGCTGCACTGGCGCTGTGTTGCTGGTTTATCGGTATTGGCTACAAGCGGTGAAGCCTGTAGCATTGATGTAGCGATAACCATTGCCCCAAAAAAACGCATTCGATAACTCCCTGATTTGAATATCAGCTAACTGTTCGATATAGCTGTAAATATGCTCTGTATTTATAGCCCATTTAGCCTATTAATGCGCAATCATACCGTGAATTATTTTTAATCAAAGCCGCGATAATACCTCCCGGTGGCTATCGGTAGCTTGATATCTCAATTATCATGATGCGCTTGAATCTTTAGCTCATAAGATTAGGAGAAAGTGTGTTGGAATTTTTTGCTGAGTACGGTGTGTTTTTAGCCAAGGTTGTGACGCTGGTTGTCGCTGTTTTAATCGTTGTTGGCAGCCTCGTTGCGATGGGTATGAAACAGAAAAAACAAGCCAACGGTCATCTTGAAATAACCCACTTGAACGATGAAATTGAGCGTATGGCGGATACGCTTAAAAGTGCCACGGTTGGTAAAGAGTTGAGCAAGCAGCAACACAAAGAAAAGAAAAAGCAGCTCAAACAAAAAGCCAAAGAAGAAAAGAAAAAAGCTAAAAGCAAAGACAGCACTACTGATGATTTATATTCTAAAAAACGAGTCTATGTGCTTGATTTTGATGGCGACATTAAGGCCAGCGAAGTCGATTCACTGCGTGAGGAAATCACCAGTGTTCTTTCAGTCATCAACGCTGATCGCGACGAAGTGGTGCTTACTTTAAGTAGTGGCGGCGGCATGGTTCACGCTTACGGGTTAGCTTCTTCACAGGTTAAACGCATTAAAGACAAGGGCGTCGCTCTGACGGTTTGTGTCGATAAGGTTGCAGCCAGCGGAGGCTATATGATGGCCTGCGTCGCTGACAAGCTACTCGCAGCACCCTTTGCGGTACTTGGTTCCATTGGGGTGGTTGCTCAATTACCGAACTTTCACCGCCTATTAAAGAAGCACGATATTGACTATGAAACGCTCACCGCCGGTGAATATAAGCGCACATTAACCATGTTCGGTGAAAACACCGATAAAGGCCGTGAAAAGTTCACCGAAGACCTGGAAGATACCCACGAATTATTTAAAGAATTCGTGAAGGAAAATCGTCCGCAACTGGATATTGATGACATCGCCACTGGTGAGGTCTGGTTTGGCCAGCGTGCACTAGAGAAAAATCTGGTGGATGAATTAAAAACCAGTGATGAGTATCTGGTGGACAGCTGTAGAGATGCGGATGTGTACTTGGTTAGCTATGAGTATAAAAAGACATTGCAGGACCGTTTTTCAATGGGTATGCATAGTGTCATAGACCGCTTACTGCTGACCTGGTGGGACCGCCTGCAAAAAATGCGCTTTTATTCCTGATGCGTGTTTTTGTAATCCATATCCTGATGATGTGAGAGCAGCCAGTCTTTAACGCTTGCTATTCCGGGTTTATGTTCGATGAGTTCTTGCGGAGTCAAGCCAGCAAGTTCGTGAGGGAATACCAGCCATTTATCGGTTTCATGTAGATAATAATCGGGTTTGAAACTTACCTGGCTGTTAGTTGGCTTGTAATAAAGTGTAGCGCTACGAATCTCCTGCGGCTGATGCTCGGACTGCTGATGAATTTGTTTGATAACCTCGGCAAGGCTCAAGCCTGTATCGTGCACATCATCAACCAATAACACTCGATCTTCGCTGGTTAGTCTTTTGGTCAGATAATGCAGACCATGAACGCGAATATCGGCGCTGCGTTTATCAATACCTAGGTAGGATGAGGTGCGAATGGCGATATGGTCAGTTTTACAGCCGCAACAGGCTAAAAACTCCTGTACTGTAGCGCCGATAGCGGCACCGCCACGCCAGATAGCGACAATAAAAGTCGGCTGAAAACCGCTTTGCATGACTCGGGCTGCCAGCTCAAAGGCGTCCTGTTGTTGGCTGTTAGCATCAATAAAGTGTTTATCGGTCATGGGGCTCTCTAGTAGGAAATGGCGGTTGTTTGATCTAGGACAAGTCTAGAAGCAATTTAGCCGCGTTAACATACGGCCATAATTATTTTCTATCAATATAAAATTAGGCCACAATTTTTGACCATTAAAGCCGTTTAAGGGGACAAACGATGCCAAAATTAGCCGCTAATCTCAGCATGCTATTTACCAATTTTTATTTTCTCGACCGCTTTGAGGCAGCCGCTAACTGTGGATTTAAGGGAGTAGAATATCTGTTCCCCTATAATCGCGATGCCGGTGAAATTGCTGAGCTGCTGGAAAAACACAACCTTAAACAAGTACTTTTCAATCTGCCTGCTGGCGACTGGCGCGGCGGTGACCGCGGCATTGCCTGCGACCCAAACCGGATTAACGAGTTTCGCGAGGGCGTTGATGTGGCGATTGACTATGCTAAGGCGCTCGATTGTCAGCAATGCAACGCTTTAGCGGGCTTGCTGCCTAAGGGTGTCAGCGAAGAGCAAGCGCATGAAACACTTGTCGCAAATTTGAAATATGCGGCTGATAGGATGCAATCAGAAGGTGTGATGTTATTGGCTGAGGCTATTAACACAACCAGTATGCCGGGCTTTTTCCTGAACAACAGCGCCCAGGGCTTTAAACTCGTTGATGAGGTCAACAGCCGTAACTTTGCTTTTCAATATGACTGTTTTCACATGCAGATCATGGAGGGCAATCTGGCCGCAACCATCGAGTCAAACCTGAAGAAAATCAGGCATATTCAGATTGCTGACACACCGGGCCGTCATGAACCCGGTACGGGAGAGATTGATTATAAATTCCTGCTAAATCATCTGGATAGTATTGGTTATGACGGCTGGGTGGGTTGCGAATACATTCCAGAAGGCTATACGGAAGATGGTCTGGGCTGGATTGAAGAGTGTGGTATAACACTTTGATATAAAGCAGCTTTAGGTTGGGGTTTTATTGGTTTTCCGGCGTCTTTGGCGCCGGATTTCGTTATAATACGCAGCTTCAAAAATTCAGACCGGTTAAATAACTAAGGGGCATACATGAGTAAAGTAGGTTTTATTGGTACAGGCATTATGGGTTTTCCCATGGCGCAGCATTTGCAAAAAGCTGGTCATGAGCTGTTTGTTTCGGAGCACCGCAGTGCCGCCCGTCCTGAATTACTTGAAGCAGGTGCCACAGCACTGCCAACCATTAAAGCTGTTACTGAAGCTGCAGATATTATCATTATCATGGTACCCGATACCCCTGATGTTGAAGCAGTGTTATTTGCCGATGACGGCGTTGCAGCTGGTTTGAGTGCCGGCAAATTAGTCATCGATATGAGCACCGTCAGTCCGCTTGAGACAAAAGCTTTTGCTCAAAAAATAAATGCGCTGGGCTGCGATTACCTTGATGCTCCGGTTTCTGGTGGTGAAGTAGGCGCACAAAACGCAACACTTACTATTATGGTCGGAGGCCCGCAGACGGCTTTTGATAAAGCCTTGCCGTTATTTGAGGTAATGGGAGGCAATGTGACGTTGATCGGCGACAATGGTGATGGCCAGACTTGCAAAGTAGCGAACAACATTGTTGTCGCCTTAAACATTGAGGCCGTCAGTGAAGCATTGGTATTTGCAGCCAAAACAGGTGCTGATCCAGAGAAAGTCCGCGAAGCCCTGATGGGAGGTTTTGCCTCATCGAAAGTATTAGAGGTACATGGCGAGCGTATGCTTAAGCGTACCTTTGAACCAGGATTTCGTATTCGTTTGCACCAGAAAGATTTGAACCTGGCACTTGATGGCGCTCGCGAAATGGGCATTGCCTTACCAAATACGGCCAGCACACAAGAACTCTTTAATGTATGCGCCGCGAAAGGCGGGAAAGATTGGGATCACTCAGCCTTAATTAAGGCGCTGGAAACAATGTCTGACTTTGAAATTGGCTGAGTTTCAGTGTAGTCTTACCCCCTTTTTGTGACGCTAGAAAAATAAAGGAAGGTCATGGATCCACGTGATACGCTAAATCGTTTATTTGAGGCTGCCGTTGGCGCAGCTGACCCACTGCAAGTTATGCAGGATTACCTGCCTGAGCAGCCTAAAGGCCGCACCGTTGTTATTGGTGCCGGTAAAGCCGCAGCATCCATGGCCAAAGCTTTGGAAAACCACTGGACAGGAGAACTGTCTGGCTTGGTTGTAACACGCTACGACCACGGCTTAGAAACTGATTATATCGAAGTTGTTGAAGCCGCCCACCCAGTACCTGATGGTGCCGGTGAAGCTGTAGCCAAACGCATTCTTGAATCTGTTGAAGGCCTGACCGAAGACGATCTGGTGCTCTGCCTGATCTCTGGTGGTGGTTCTTCACTGCTGGCACTGCCTGCACCTGGCCTGACGCTGGCCGACAAACAGCAAATCAACAAATCTTTGCTGAAGTCTGGCGCCACCATTTCTGAAATGAACTGTGTTCGTAAGCACCTGTCGGCCATTAAAGGTGGTCGTCTGGGCGCACATTGCGCACCGGCAAAAGTTGTTACATTAGGTATTTCCGATGTGCCAGGTGATGATCCAGATGTGATCGCCTCCGGCCCAACCATTGGTGATCCAACATCCTCAGCTGATGCGCTAGCGATTATCGACCGTTACGGCTTCGATATTCCCCAAAACGTGCGTGACTGGTTAAACACACCAGAAGCTGAAACGGTTAAGCCTGAAGACCCTCGCCTGGCAGGCAATGAATTCCACATGATTGCTACACCTCAAAAGAGCCTAGAAGCGGCGGCGGCAGCCTGTAAAGAAATGGGCCTGCCAAGCATTATTCTGAGCGACTGTGTAGAAGGTGAGTCTCGCGAGATTGCCAAATTCCACGCAGCGATGGCTGAACAAGTCATTAACTACGGTCAGCCACTGCCATCACCTTGCGTGATTTTATCTGGCGGTGAAACAACAGTAACTGTTCGTGGTAACGGGCAGGGTGGTCGTAATGCCGAGTTTATGCTGAGCCTGTTATGCAGCCTGAAAGGCAAAGAACGTGTTTATGCAATTGCTGTTGATACCGATGGTATTGATGGTACCGAAGATAATGCCGGCGCCATCCTGACACCTGAAAGTTTCCAGCGCGCGATTGACGCAGGCATTGACCTGCACGCTATGCTCGACAACAACGATGGCTACAACGTATTCAAGCAGCTGGGCGATTTGATCATCACAGGTCCTACACGCACCAACGTCAACGATTTCCGAGCTATTTTAATTACTTCCTGAGTCCCAATTTATGTCAATTAACCATACTAAAATCCTAGCTACATTAGGACCAGCAACATCAAGCCTGGAAAAGGTTTGCGCTCTGATTGAAGCTGGTGCCAATGTATTCCGTATTAACTTCAGTCACGGTAGCCATGAAGAACATGCTCAACGCATCGCATGGGTACGTGAAGCGGGCGAAAAACTGAACAAGCCCGTTGGCGTTTTAATGGACCTTCAGGGTCCTAAATTCCGCGTAGGCACTTTCCAGAATGGCCCAGTCAACCTCGTGAATGGCGCAAAATTCACACTGGACATGGATCCTACTCCAGGCGACGAAACTCGTGTTTGCTTTCCACACCCAGAAGCGATTGGCTCACTGGGCGTTGGCTCTGAAGTATTCCTCGACGACGGCAACCTGCGCCTGGTGATCACTGAAGCAGCTGATGACCACGTTGTTACTGAAGTTGTTGTTGGCGGCGAGCTCGGCGAGCGTAAGGGCGTTAACATGCCTGGCAACCTGGGCAAAGTTAACCCTCTGACAGAGAAAGACATGATCGACATGGAGTTCGGTCTTAGCCAAAACGTTGATTGGGTTGCGCTATCATTTGTACAAACTCCAGCTGATGTTATTGCGGCTAAAGAGAAAATCGCAGGTCGCGCCACACTGGTTGCTAAAATCGAAAAGCCTTCGGCTGTTGAGCAATTCGAAGAGATCGTTAAAGTCACTGACGCCGTGATGGTTGCGCGTGGTGATTTGGGTGTTGAAATGCCAGCACACCAAGTACCTGGCCTGCAAAAAATGATGATCAAGCTGTGTCGTCAATATGCCAAGCCTGTCATCGTTGCCACTCAGATGCTTGAATCTATGCGTGATAAGCCGCGTCCAACGCGTGCTGAAGTAAGTGACGTTGCAAACGCTGTGTACGAAGGTGCTGATGCAGTTATGCTGTCAGCTGAAACCGCTTCCGGCGATTTCCCGGTTGAAGCGGTTACAATGATGACCGATATCATCCGCGAGGTTGAGTCCGACCCGCTGTACTATCAGGTTCTCGACACAACTGAGCCAGCTTACGAGCCGACTGTTGAGAGTGCCATTAGCTTGGCGCTGCAAAGCACTACACACCTGCTCGATATCTCGGCAATTATTAACTACACCTCTTCTGGCTTCTCGACGCTGCAAGCTTCACGTGAGCGTCCAGCTGCGCCAATTCTGTCGCTATCTCATAGCCCGGAAACAGCGCGTCGCCTATCTCTTGTTTGGGGTGTTTACCCGTTATACAGTGAGAAATTCGAACTGCAATCTGAGATGGTTGATTTTGCTTTGGCTAAAGCAGTTGAAGCCGGCTTCTCAAAGTCCGGCGACAAAACGGTTATCACTGCCGGCGTGCCTTTTGGTGTTCCTGGCACAACCAACATGCTGCGTATTGAAACTGTTAAGTAATTAAGAGTTTATCAGCACGCTGACTACCAGCCCCTGTACAGGTTTCTGTTCAGGGGTTTTTTTACAGGTAAATAAACCACCTGGCCCTTTGCTAACCCCAGAATCAGGAAGTACTTTACATGACCACCGAACTATTGACCGTAAAAGTTGCGAAAAGAGCACAGGAAGCTGCCGGCATTATTACCTTAGAATTAGTCGATCCGGCCGGTAATGATTTACCCGCTTTTACAGCGGGATCACACATTGATGTGCATCTACCAAAAACCGGCACTCTACGCCAATACTCGCTTTGGAATTCACCATCGGAAACACATCGCTACTGCTTGGGTATTCTACGTGACCCGGATAGCCGTGGTGGCTCATTAGAAATTCATGACTCAGTGAAAGAAGGGGATTTGCTCAAAATAAGTCAGCCTCGTAATCACTTCCACCTCCAGGAAGGCGCTGCAGAGCAGTTCATTCTTTTAGCTGGTGGTATCGGCATTACGCCATTACTATCAATGGCCCAGCGATTGAGCGACCTTGGTAAAGCGTTTGAGCTACACTATTGCTCGCGCAGTGAACAGCGCACGGCCTTCGTTGATCAATTAAAGAGCAGCGCATTTGCAGCAAATGTTAAGTTTCACTTTGATGATGCAGGTGATGAGCAATTGCTGGATATTCCTAGCTTGGTAGGCACTCAGCCCGAAGCAACAAGCCTCTATGTTTGCGGACCACAGGGTTTTATGGATGCTGTTATTGATGCCGCTTCAAACTGGAATCCAACCGACGTACACCGAGAATACTTCTCGGTAAATGAAGACCATGAAAATGATTCTAGCTTTAAAGTTATTATCAATAGTACTGGCCAAGTTATTGATATTCCAGAGGATTCATCAATAACAGAAGTGTTGGAGGAGCAGGGGATCGACATTCCGGTATCCTGCGAGCAAGGCGTCTGCGGCACCTGTATGACCACAGTGATCGAAGGTGATATCGATCATCAGGATTTCTTCCTGACAGACCCAGAGAAAGAGGCTGGCGATGTTATTTTACCTTGCTGCTCAAGAGCCAAGGGAACGTTGGTATTGGATCTGTAAAACGCCTACCTTGAGAGTGTTAATAAAACCCGCTGGGCCTTAACCGGCGGGTTTTACTTACTCTTTTCTAATTTCTAAGCTTTAGCTTCATTCCAAGCTTTAATTTCTCAGCCAACACCGATTCAGATTTGAGCTCCAGAATATAATGAGCCAGCACTTTTTTAGAGCGTGGTACATTGCCTTCGTGAGCTTTGTGCGGAAAGTGTTTTAGTGCGCGGTGCGCATCAATGATTTGCAGCTCCTCATTTAGAAAAAAGGCATCAATATCAAAATATGTCTCCGGCATCCAAAGCTGTCTTGCCGCGCTGTCCTGATAAATAAATAGCATGCCTCGACTAGCATCAAAATCCTTGCCTTGTATTCGACTTAAACCTAAACGGCGCTCCTCAAGGGTTTTTGCATTATAAACAACGAAGCTTTCACCCGTTGGCATAATAATCTGCGCTTTAGAGTAACCTTCTAAATGCCCAGCGCTAGATCGTTCACCTCCGCAGGCGCTTAAAAAAACGCCCAACCCGATTAAAAGACCAAAAGCTAATTGGTTAGCTATCATAACGTTGCGCGCTGCGAAGGTGATTACATTCGGATAAAGCTAGTCTCTACGTAGTTCGTCGGAAACAGCGATAGGGGTAGGGTAGCGGAATACCACCAGATAAGAAGACGCCAGGAAAGTCAGTATTGCGGTCGCCTGAATTAATACCGACGCGCGCTCTCCAATCAGTGCAATACTGGTTGCAATGTAAGCGATCAATAGCGAAAACTCACTAATCTGGCCAAGACGGAAACCAACCTCCCAGGCCAGTTTGTTAGAATCACTTATTTTTGCCAGCAGCACCCTAAAGGTAACGGGTTTAATCACCAGCACTAAAATAGCCAGCAATACAGCCGGCACAACAATTTCACTAACAAGGCCCAGATTAAAGCCAGCGCCAATGGAGAAGAAGAAAAGAATCAAAAAGAAGTCACGCAGCGGTTTTAAGCTAATAGCAATAAACTGTGCAATAGGGCTAGTGGCGAGGGCAATTCCCGCAATGAATGCCCCGATTTCACTTGAAAGTCCCATAAATTCAGCGAGTTCTGCAAGCCCTAAGCACCAACCAATCGCAATCAAAAAGATATATTCCTGAAAACGGTCAAAACGCTGTATCAATGACAGCAGCACATACTTAACAAACACAACAGCTACGCCAACTAAAACAGGTAAAGACACCACCGCCCACAAATATTGGGTGACAGAGGCTTCACCTGTCTCATTGGTATAGAGCACCAGTAACACAAATATGGCGATTAAATCCTGCAATAATAATAAGCCAACGACCAATTCACCGGTGTACCGGTGGTGTAAAACCGTTGTTGGCAAAAGCTTGATACCAATAATGGTGCTGGAAAACATCATTGCGATACCAATCACAAAGCTTTCGGCCTGAGTAAATCCAAAGGCTTGCGCTAACAAGTAGCCCGTCGCAGCAAAAATACCTGAACTAAGTAATGCGACAAATGTTGCCTTCCTGAGCATCAGCATCATGTTTTTTGGCTGCATATCTAAGCCAAGTAAAAACAACAGGAAGATAATGCCAATTTTTGAAATGTCCGTTAATAACCCGGTATTGGTGATAAAACCAAAACCGAATGGGCCAAGAATGGCACCAAGTGCGATATAAGCAACGAGGAGAGGCTGGCGTGTATATAAAGCAATGGAGGCAAGCACCGCTGCGCCGCTAAAAATCAAAAAGAAAGAAAAAGCGATTGTTCCGTGTTCCATTGCAATCCTGACCGTTGGTTGTTTTTAGTTGTTTTGCCTAGTGTACGGAATTGCTGTTGAAGGGTGAAGAAGTGTGTTGTTTTTCAAGCCAATAGCAGTCGCTTTAAAGCCGGTTCTGTAAATTTTTTAAAACTCCATTCTATAAATTATCCCCAACCTAAAAATAAACGTAAGTACTTACTTTCAATATTAGCACTAAATAATATGATTATGAGATATCTCTCATTAAATGAGACATCTTATATATGGATACATGAGAGATATCTCATCTAGTGAAAGACAGCTCATTATGTGTGATCATAGGAAAAACTTAAAATAGAAGAAAAGTTGTATTCTCATGGATAACAATGCTCAGAACAGCAGCCACAACGAATCTCCACAAGCAGTGAAAGACCAGCTTAAGTCCGAAACCCGTCGGCGATTAATTGATGCAGGTACCAAAGCATTTGCAAAATTTGGCTATCACGGCATGAAAGTAGCTGCGGTCACTCGAGATGCTGGCGTTGCAAACGGCACGTTTTATTTGCACTTCAAAGACAAACAGGCGCTATTTCTTGAAATATTACGTACGGCTATAGGAAAACTGGCTGCAGCAATATTCGCTGTTCATGGATGCGGAGAAAGCGCTTTGAACACAGAGCGTGAAGAAATCACCGTGATTTTTGATTTTGCAGAGCAAAACAGAGATTTGATGAGAATCGCGCTAAACACAGATTCAAGCGAACTATTAAAAGGCGTGGATATTTTCGAGCCCATTATTGATATGCGAATTAAACAAATAAAACGAGGCATAGCGTCTGGCAATGTAAGTCGCAACATTAATCCACTGATTGCTGCACGAGCAGAAATAGGCATGATGATGAGCGTTATTCTCTGGTGGCTTGATAATAAAGATAAATCATCACGCAATGATGTAGTGGAAACATTAACGTTATTACGGCAATCCTGGGCAGCAAGCGCGGATGAAAAAACAGACGATATTGACTCTATGCTGGCGCAATGGGATTCGCGCCTATAAAGTTCAAAAGCTAAAGAGAAAAAAGCTTGGATGAATAGGTCGCTTATCGCCACACTATTTCCTGTAATCTTTATTACAGGAAATTAAAGAGAATAACGTAACAAGATCCGGTTCATTAGAAATACTTGGGTAACCAACTAAAGATGGAAACCTTTTCCAACTAAATCAGGAAACTAGTCATCTGGAATTATGCGCTCTGCATTAACTCCTAAAGCAGCACTAAGAATTGATCGTAGATTGGAAATCTCTTCGGGATTAAGTCGAAACCTTTTGTGAGACCTCTTAACTATTTTCTTAAAATAAACAAAAGACTTTCTTTCTAGCTGCCGAGGAGCCTTGAAAGCTCACTTGCAAAGGCTCCTCGGCAGACTGAACAATACCCTCCTTTCTTGTGCTTACGGCAGCTAAAACCGATAGCGGTTTTCCTACCTGCAGGCAAAAGCTATTTTATCTGAGGCATTTGTTGTTCAAGAGCCTTTGCAACATCGTTGGGGGAGCCGGTCTTGCGCGCAATCAAGCTGTAGGCGACAGGCACAATAAATAGTGTAAAAAAGGTTGCCAGTAATACCCCTGCCAAGACAACAACACCGATGGTGATGCGTGTTTCCGCGCCAGCACCACTAGCCAAAACAAGCGGCAGCGACCCGGCAACGGTCGTGAGGCCGGTCATTATAATCGGGCGGAAACGTTTTTCCGAAGCTTCCAGAATAGCACGATTAAAGCGTACCCCTTCATCACGTAGCTGGTTGGCAAACTCGACAATCAGAATACCATTTTTCGACGCCAATCCAACAAGCATGATCAGCCCTATTTGCGAATAAATATTCAACGACCCCCCTGTAATCCACAGACCAAGTAAGCCGCCGCCCATCGCCAGGGGGACTGTCAGCATGATGACGAATGGGTGTATCCAGCTCTCAAACTGTGCTGATAGCACCAGAAAAACAACAACCAGACCAAGCAAAAATACGAACATCATGGAGCTGCCCGAGTTGATAAAATCTCGACTTTGGCCTTTGTAATCGATGATCGCTTCAGAAGGAAGGTTGTCGCGTACGACGGTTTCGAGATAACCCAGCGCCTCGCCGAGTGTGTAGCCGTCCCGTAAATTAGCTTCTAAAGTAACGGATCGAATACGGTTGTAGCGCGAAAGTATTTGCGCGGCACCATATTCCTGTATCTCGACCATATTGGAAATAGGTATCAGCTCCCCGGTGCGATTGGAACGAACATAAATATTGTTCACGTCATTGAACGAGCGCTGTTCACTGCGCTCTCCTTCAACGATGACATCGTATTCTTCGCCGTCATCGAGGAAGGTAGTGACATTCTTGCCGCCCATCATGGTTTCAAGGGTTGTACCTATTTCTGCGACGGTAACACCAAGATCCGCAGCCCGCTCATAATCCACCAAGAAGTCGATTTGAGGCCGTGTTTCCTTGTAGTCACTATCCAGGCCTTCAATCCCTGGGTTGTTTTCATTGACTTTGTGAATGACGATATCGCGCCATTCGGCAAGCGTTTCATATGTCGAACCACTGAGCACAAATTGAACCGGCTTACCGGTTCCCCCGCCTAAGCCCTGTCGCATGATGGGAAAGGCACGTACACCCGGGAGGTCCGAAAGATCGGTTCTGATATCATTCATAATATCGAAGGCCGATTTACGCGCTGACCAGTCTTCCAGAATTGCAATAACGAAACCGCCATTGAAATTCTCAATCGTGCCAAACCCCATAGGCGCGCGTATCAGCAGTCGGTCGATAATGCCTGCGTCAACAGATTTCATCATACGCTTTTCGATTTCATCCATGTATTCTTCCATGTAATCATAGCTTGCGCCTTCAGGGCCCGTGACCGCAACAAAGAAGGCCCCGCGGTCTTCTTTAGGTACAAATTCAGCGGGAATTTGTTGGTAGATAAAATACAAAGAACCGACCAGCACACTGAAAACGAGAATGACAAGCGCGGGCAGCTTCAGAATGCGTGTTAAGGCAGACACGTAGGCCTTGCGTAATCGCCTTATTCCCCTATCGACAAATTTAACCGCCTTGTTGGGGCCCTGGGACTTCGTCTTTAATAGCTTCGATGCCATCATCGGGCAAAGTGTTAACGCAACCAGAGATGAAAAGCCCACCGCCGCGGCGATGGTGATGGCAAATTCAGTAAATAACTGACCCAGGTCCCCCTCAAGGAAGGTAATAGGTATAAACACAGCCATCAGCACCAGTGTGGTTGCAACAACGGCAAAACCGACCTGACGCGCCCCATTAAAAGCAGCGATAAGCGGCCTTTCACCATAGTCCTGCATACGGCGAACAATGTTTTCAAGCATGACAATGGCATCGTCCACCACCATGCCTATCGCCAGAACAAGGGCCAGCAAGGTCAGCAGATTGACAGAAAAACCGAAGGCATACATGACAATAAAGGTCGCGATCAGCGATACGGGCACGGTCACTGCAGGAATTAGCATGGCGCGTACGTTCCCCAGAAACAGATAAATGACCAGCACAACACATCCAATGGCAATAAACAGCGTGGTAAAAACTTCTTTGATAGAGGCTTCGATAAATACCGCCGAGTTGTAGCTTTGATAAATCTGCATTCCGTCCGGCAGGTTTTTGTTAACCTTGTCGGTCAAGGCAATGGTTGCATTGGCGACATCGATGGTATTCGCCGTCGATTGTTTGATGATGCCGATGCCAACCATAGGTACCCTGTTTCCACGGAATATCGTTCTGTCCTCGACAACACCGAGTTCCACGCGGGCAACGTCACCCAGACGAATCAAATAACCGTCATCGCCTTCACCGATCACCAGTTGTTTAAAATCATCCGGGGTTTTGAAATTACGGGCGACACGCGCCTTGAACAAGCGCTGATCGGACTCCAGTGAGCCAGCCGGCAGCTCGATATTTTCTGATCGCAGAGCGTTTTCGATATCCGAGACACTCAAATTTCGGGCGGCCAGTTCCTGGCGTTCCAGCCAAACACGCATTGCGTAATTCAGGCCACCGCCCACGCGCACCCGAGCGACACCATCCAGTGTGGAGTATTGGTCAACGAGGTAACGTTCCGCATAGTCAGTGAGCTCCGGAACACTCATATTATCGCCGGCAAGGTTCTGCCAGATAATGACATCGTCGTTACTGTCCACCTTTTGCACTTCTGCAGGTTCCGCTTCGTCGGGCAGGTTATCGGCGACCCCAGAAATGCGATCACGCACGTCATTGGCGGCCGCATCAATATCGCGGTCGACAGAAAACTCGATGGTTACCTTGGACACGCCATCTTCTGAAGACGACTCAATGAACTCAATACCCTCGATACCGGCGATGCGTTCTTCGATGATTTCCGTAACCCGTGTTTCGATAATATTGGCAGGTGCACCTGGATACTCCACTTCCACCGTGACGACGGGCGGATCAATATCAGGATATTCCCTCAAAGAAAGCCGGTCATATGAAACCAGTCCAAAGGCAATCAGCAGGAGCGAAATAACACTGGCAAAAACAGGCCGTTTAACCGAGATGTCCGATAAAATCATAAGGATTTACCGTTATTAAGATCCTGCTCCAACATCTCTTCAAGGCTTGGGTTGCCGTTATCCAGCGCTTTAATGCTTACGGTAGCGCCATCTTGCAGGCGCAGCGTGCCATGCGTAACGATTTGATCGCCCGCTGCCAGGCCACGTAAAATTTCGACTTTACCTTCATGGCGCGATCCCAGTTCCACAGGCTCCAGTGAGACCGTTGTTGCTTGTTCGTTGGTGGAAATCACGTAGACATAATTGTTTTTCCCTTTCGGGACCAACGCCTCTTCTGGAATCACCAGCGCCTTTCTTGGGTTTTTCTGCAATTTGACGCGCATCAGCATGCCAGGGCGTAGCCGGTAACCCGCATTATCCAGCAGTGCGCGCACCGAGATTGAGCGAGAGACCGGATCCACTCGGCTATCGATGCTTGCCACTGTGCCCGCGAAGATCTCGTTAGGAAACGCCTTCGCCCTGGCAGTAATTTTCCCGCCTTTCTGAATGACGGGCAGATATACTTCGGGGATCGAGAAGTCCAGCTTCATCACGCTATCATCGTCAATCGTGGTGATGAGCGTACCTGGCTGAGCCATGACACCGACACTGACGTTGCGCAGTCCCAGTTTCCCATCAAAAGGCGCCATGATCCGGCGTTCCTGGATTTGCGACTCAATCGCCGCAATGCGCGCCTTGGCGGTCTGGAGTTCGACTATCGCTTCGCCAATGGTTGATTGCGACGTCGCGCCTCGCTCTATAAGAGGCTTGAGGCGATCCAGCTGCCTTTGCGCCTCTTGAACCACAAACTTTTCTTCAGCAAGCAGCGCAGCTTCTTCAGCGGCATCCATCTCGATCAGAATATCGTTCTGTTTCACACGTTGACCGCTTTCAAAGTTAATAGCTGTTATCCGTTCCGTTACCGATGAGGTTAAATCAACATTCTCATTAGCTTTTAAGGTCCCCAGGGCTTCTATTTCATCGACAAAATCCAGTAGTTCGACATCCGCCACAAACACCGGGATGGCCGATTGCTGAGCAATAACGGGGCTAGAAATAATCAATACTGCGGCAATCAATAACGGGTATATTCTCATAAGGTTTCAGCCTTGATTTACTTGTGGTTGGCGCTGAATTGATCCGCCAATCGATTTATGCAGTGCTATTCGGAAGTTAATGAGATTCAGCCGTTCTGTTACCAGGTCACGCTCGACGCCTCGAAGCTCCTGTAGCGCGTTCAGCACCGGCAGGTAATCATCAACCCCCTGTTTGTAGAGCGCCTCTGTTTCTTCAACCGTGTGTTGCAAAATGATGCGGCGCTGATCCAGGAGCGTAATATATTCACGCTGTTTCTGTTCCTGGTATAGCGCATTCTCAACCTCTTCAGTGGCTTCCAGAAACAGCTGTGTAAACATAGCCAGGCGTTCGCTATAAAGCGCCCTATTGCGTTCAACTTCGGCCTTGCGTTCTCCCCAGTCCAGCAAAGGTTGGACGAAAGCACTGACAACAGTGCCCACAGGGCCGGAAAATGTCGGCGTGTCAGAATATAGGTAGCTGCCGGATAATGTAATTTTCGGCAATCTTTCGGCAATTGCCGCGCCAATATCCATATCCGCCGCCACTAATTCAGCCCGCGCAGCTCGCAAATCCGGGCGGTTCATAAGCAGGTCGGCCGGCACGCCGATTTTGGGTAACCCCGACACAAAACTCAGATCTTCCTTGGGGATGATGCGGTTGTGTCCATCGGGCGATTTGCCTGTCAGCACGTCCAGCCGATTCTCATACACCCGCCAATCAGCTTCAGCAGGCGGAATCAAGCTTTTGCTTTCTGCCACCTGACTTTTCTGTTGCAGCACCTCGACGATCGTGCCGACTCCACTTTCATACCTGAGTTCGATCAGCGTCAATAGCTCTTGATCCGTTTCCAGCTGTTTATTCAGCAGCTGCAGTTTGTTACTGGCTGCAATGGCACCGACATAGGCATTGGCAATCTCGGCACTTAAACTTAACCTCAAGGCATTTAAATTTTCTTCGCGGGCAATAGTCTCCAGCTCATCCGCCCGTGCCGCGGCGTCGATACGGTCAAACAGATCGATTTCCCAGCTTAACGTCACACCGATTTCGCGCGTACTGTGCTGATCGTCACTACCCTCACGGCTGTCGCTAATGCGACCCTCAGCATTAACCTTCGGGAACAACTCGGAGCGCGTTTGCACCTGAAGCGCTCGTGCCTGTCTGATACTGGAAACAGCGGCAGCGATATCCTGATTGCCTTTGAAAGATTGCACTATCAGAGCATTCAATGCGGGCCTGTTCAGCTCCAGCCACCAAGCCCTCCCGGTTTGAATGTCTTCGGTTTCAGTGCGACCGGTAATAGCTTCAAGCGCTGGGTAGCCTGCCTGTACCGATGCCGCAGGCATAATGTCACTATTGACGTTGTGCAGAGCACAACCTGTTGCCAACAACAGCGTCGAGCAAGCAGTTAAAAATAATGATGCTCTCATGTGTTATAACATCCGCCGAAGCGTATCATCGCGCCGCATAAAGTGGGGTAACAGAGAAATAACGATATGCCCGACAGTGAGGGCCGCCAATGCCCAGGCCAGCGGTGAGTGAAAGGCTTTACTCAAACTTCCATAGCGCTCTTTTGAATCATTGAGCATTAGATTTTCCTTGTCCGTCATTTGAGCTGTGACAATAAACTGCCCGGAAATTAACAAACCTGCGAGTCGCGCCGAAAGCTGCCTGGACGGAGTCGCCGCTGCTCTCGGTTCGCTCTATTTCCGTTATGGCTGAATCTTTATTTTGTTGAAAATAAATAAACTGTGTTTTAGAGGTAAAATTTAGTTGAAAGTAATTTTTTTCCGTAACTTTTGATCGCTATGTTACGTCGTTATATGCTTTCCAGTTTACTTGGTCGTTTAAGTTATTCAGCCTTTCTTACGTCCATGCCCGTCAATATCGACCATTAATTTAGCCTTTAAACCAGCTCTAAAGTTATTGTTGATAATAATAAAACCAAGGCAACCTCAAAGCGCTGCCAATTGACCAGGCCAGAACTCCCCAGTCACGACAGCAACTAAAGGGGAAGCTGGTAAACCTGTAGAACAGGAAAACACTCCCGGTTCCAGTCAATAGGCAGCGCCAGCAAAAAGACTTGAGTTGCTTAATTAACAGTCAGTATCAGCAGCGCCTGCTTCTTGTTTCATTTTTTCACAGGCATCTTCTATCTTATTACCCATATCAGTGCCCGCTTCTGTCAGATTATCTCCAAGCTCCTCACTGGCATCTTGAATCTTATCACCCAAATCCTCACCGTTATCCTGAACCTGCTCAATAGCATTATCCATTTCTTCGCCGGCCTGCTCCATTGGGCCTTCTTTTTCACAGCCAACCAATAAACCTGCCAGTATGAGGGGTAATAAAGCTTTATACATAACGAACTCCTTTTATTTAAATCAATGGGTTAAAAACAAAACCTAATAAAGTAATTAATTTATAAAACTAATTCTGTCGCTAACGGAAACGGAAACTAAAACATAGCGACTTCCCTATAGGGTTTTGTTTTAAAGTATATTGCCCGCCCGATGGGACAGCAGCCACTAAACGATGTTCAATCAGATATCTTGAAAATAATAGTTTTTCTTTTTCGCGCCCTCATAGGCTTGTTCAAGCAGTTCTAAATCGGCCTGTGTTGAAAAGATTTCTCGTGCCGATGAATAAACCCGCTCAATATAGCGGTCGATACATTTAGTTTGATGATCTGATTTTGCCAGTTGGCTAAGGCGATTAAGACGATCCAAGAGCCGGAAAGTTAACGTCGGCGAGCCCATACCGGCATGACGAATTTGGTCAAAAGCAGCATAAACAAAATCATCAAAGAAATAAGGGGAAAAAACGATTCGAAGCTGCCCGGATGAATCTTTCCAACCATTACGAGGCAGACCATTTTCAAGTATATACTCAACCCCCAGGCAAACATGATCAACACAGGCAACAGCCGTATAAATATCATTGAGACTTGGAGACATCGCTCGCGCAGCAATCTCATTGAGCAGCCGCAAGCAAAAGAAAGGATCATCAAGGTCGTTACGGCTCGAAGAAAAAATGATGCAACTACGAATTTCATCTTCCCACTTCGAAACACTTTCCTCATCTACCCCCTGGCTCAAGCACACGATTTCAGCAATTAATTCACCAGGTAAAGCGAAAGAGCCCAGTTTTAACTGCACTCGTACAACGAGGTCTTTTTTTTCGGCCATCTCCAACAAAGCGGCTCTGTTGATTGAAATAACATATCCCCCTCTGTCGACATAAATTTCCCGAACTGGAATACCCTCCTCTTTACCAGGAAGCTCTAATTCATGATCCACGGCCTCTGCCTGATCACAGTTTTTCAGTAAATTTTTCAACGCCGAGCACAGCGACGAAGACAGCTCAGCAAT
Source organism: Gammaproteobacteria bacterium F7 (assembly GCA_001593685.1). Taxonomy (GTDB): domain Bacteria; phylum Pseudomonadota; class Gammaproteobacteria; order Pseudomonadales; family IMCC2047; genus IMCC2047. Next base: position 25,757 of record LUKI01000006.1, on the reverse strand, counting down.
AGCTTGATCAACCTGAATTGATTTAGCTAAATCATGAAAAGCAAATACCAGCCAGACAAAACAAAGCACCGCAATTGTCATCGCGGTAAAAATGGATAACCGAGGCACATCACTTGCTTCATTCCCCGTGGCTGAAAGTGTTAGTAGCGCATAAATAAATCCGGCTAAAAAGACTCCCAGAGTGACTTGGATACTGCGGTTTTGCATATATCGCAACAAAAGGCGTGCGCCAATGTTACCTGCAGCAACAGTTAAGGCGATAAGGGTCATAGAAAAAACAAGGCTTGCGACAGTAATCAAGGAGCCGGCAATTGTGGCCAGCAGCTGCCGCGCTCCACTCGGGCCTATTGATAGGGGTGGCGGATAACTCTCAAAGAAGTTTCCTAAATATCGCATATCAACAAAGTAGGTCGCAGCAAAAAGAAAGAGTGCAAAAAAAGATAACCAGAGAGGTAACAACCAGAAACTATTGATAGCTGATTTAAGGACTAGCCCGATATGTTTGAGCATAAAATAAGCCTGTGATGTTGAATTAACGCTTACTCGTCACCACTTTATAGGAGTGTCAGCTCAATAACCACGCTGGGTTTACTTAGTTGAGCAAACCTTAACAGTCAGCATTTTAGTCTGTAGCATAGCTAAACACAGACAAGCTGAAATATTTCAGGCTCAATGGTTACCGGCAACTTAGGATGTTGCCGAGCCGAACTAAACTGCCTGTATGGCCGTTTAATAGCGCAAAAGGAGGTAACTAAATATGCGGCGTCATACCTGTTTCGGACTGATCAACGGAGTTTTGTTTGCCGTACTTAGCGGCTCAACTCTGGCTCAGGAAGAAAAAGGTCCTGAAACAATAAGTATCGACAAAGCAACATTGACAACTGTTGATGGCATTGTAGAAACCCTCCAGAAAACACTTCTCGAGATCTGGGGTAATTTTATTGATCATACGCCCTTCTTGTTTGCCGGACTGCTAGTCCTTATTTTTACTGCCGTTATTGCTAATTTAATTGGGCGTTTTTTTAAAAATCTGGCTAAAAGAGCTTCGTTGAGACTTTCCTTACAGGACCTTGTTCAACGTCTTGCCGTGATTACCACCTGGTTGCTTGGCTTACTCTTAACAGCCATGCTGATATTTCCCGGCCTAACCCCAACACGCGCGCTTGGCGGTGTGGGCGTTCTTTCGGTCGCAATCGGCTTTGCATTTCGAGACATGTTTGAGAACTTCTTTGCCGGTATATTGTTACTGTGGAAGTTCCCCTTCGAAAACGGCGACTTTATTTGCTGCCAAGACCTTGAGGGCCGAGTCGAAGATATCAGTGTCCGTATGACGCAAATTCGCCAAGTGACTGGCGAATTAATTGTGGTACCTAATTCATTTTTGTTTAAAAACCCTGTTTATGTACTAACCAACAAACAGGTTCGTCGAATGACGCTAACCGTTGGTATTGCCTACGACGAGCAGGTTGATCAAGCAATTCCGGTTATCGAAAAGGCGCTAAAAGATTGTCAGAGCATAGATAAAAACTTGCCCCTTGAAGTGTTTATGGCCGAATTTGGCGCGAGTAGCGTTGATATTGAAGTCACCTGGTGGGCAAACTCCACGCCACTGGGTCAGCGCAGCTCTCGTAATGAGGTGGTCGCGGCCATCAAGCGCGCACTCGATGAGGCGAATATTGAAATACCTTATCCCTATCGAACATTAGTTTTTAAAGATCCTATCAAAGTAAATACTGTCACCAATGAGGAGAAATAACCATGGAATTTAAATTACCCCCCCTGCCCTATGACGACTCTGCCCTGGAACCACACATCAGTGCCAGTACTCTGCAATTCCATTATGGCAAACACCATCAAGGCTACATGAACAAGCTTAAGGATGCTCTGGAGGGCACGGCCGATGCAGAGAAGTCATTAGAGGAAATTATTAAGGCGCCGCCTTCGGCCGGTGTTTTTAACCTTGCCGCACAGGTCTGGAACCATAGTTTTTACTGGGATTGCATGTGCCCCAACGGTGGCGGCGCACCCTCTGCCACATTAAAATCAGCACTCGAAAAAAGTTTCGGCTCACTGGAAACGTTTTACGAAGAATTTTCCAACGCTGCGGCGACACAGTTTGGTTCAGGTTGGGCCTGGCTGGTTAAGGACGGAGACAAACTCCGTGTTGTTAAAACAGGTAATGCAGAAACACCGCTAACTGATGGTGTCACACCTCTACTGACAATTGACGTTTGGGAGCACGCCTATTACCTGGATTACCAGAACGACCGTCCTAAATATATTGATACATTTCTTAAACATCTGGTTAACTGGTCGTTTGTTGAAAGTAATTTAGGATAAAACACTTGGACAGCAGCGTAATGAAAAAAATTAGCCGCCTGTTTTTGCAGGGCTTGCTCGCCATTCTTCCCATTGCTATCACTATCGCAGTGCTATTTTGGCTGGCTTCTTTTGCGGAACAGACGCTAGGATCGGTTATTCGTTGGCTGCTGCCTGAAGACTGGTATTGGCCCGGCTTAGGTGTAGTCGCCGGGCTGATATTTATTTTCCTGATTGGCGTCTTAATGAACGCCTATTTATTTCGCAAAATGGGTAGTTGGGCGGAACGCTTACTTGGCAAAATACCGCTGGTAAAAACTATTTATAATAGCGTGCGCGATATTGCTCGCTTTGCATCTCCAGAACGCAGCAAAGACGAATTACAAAAAGCGGTACTGGTTCGCTTAGATAATGACCTTCGAGTGATTGGCTTTGTCACCAATACTTCCCCACCAGTCACAGGTGATTTGGTGGCTGTGTACCTGCCAATGAGTTATCAGATTGGTGGCTACACATTATTTGTGCCCGAGTCTCGATTGCAAGAATTAGATATGAGCGTACCAGACGCCATGCGGTTGGCGCTCACTGCAGCGATTACATCTCCAGGTAGTAAAAAATAACCTTTAAAGCCCCTGCTTTCTAAGGTTATTTCTAATGAGATCGACATTGCGTAAATTGGCTTTGAAGGCCATATCAAATAAATCACCCGCCACCGGGATAGTACCAACAACAACGTCGAGCAGTAGATTCAAAAGCATCCGAACAACAACAGGAAAGCTCACACCCAGCCGCCAACCGCGATAAATAATGGCTAAAGAGATCAGCCCTGAAGCCGCATCACCAATACCAGGAATTAAGCCAATCAAAGAATCAATACCAATACGGAAATTGGTAAACGGCACGTCCAGACTCGCATCCAGAAAATAAGCCAAACGCTCCAAGCGTTCTAACGCTAACTGTTGATCGCTAGTATTTATATCTTGCTCACCAGCGTTCATGCTGTCCTAACTAACGGTAACGAGACCGGTTGGCCTCATCAATTTGGTCATTAAGTGTCCAATAATCGTAAAGGTATCCCAGTAAAAACAACCCGCCGGTAAAAAACCACAGAATGGCGGTAATCCATTTACCAAGATACAGTCGATGCACTCCAAAGATGCCAAGGAAAGTCATCAGAATCCAAGTGACATTGTAGTCTTTTTCACCGGAGCTGAAACGCTGGTCAGCCTGACGATCCATACCTGGAATCAGGAATAAATCAACAATCCAGCCAATAAGAAAAAAGCCTAGTGTGAAGAAATACAATGTACCACTGATTGGTCGGCCATAATAAAAGCGGTGTGCGCCCATAAAGCCAAAAATCCAGAGAATATAGCCAATTGCTTTGCTGTGTGTATTTGTCATAAGAGTGACTCTAACATGCTAAACAATTGTGTTAAATTGCTGCTATTAATAAATTTAACGCTTTTTTAGCGATAAATTTATACTTACTTTCCATTACCTCCGAGCACAATAAATGCCCCTTAATGTTTTTATTTTAATCAATTTATTGCTGCTTATTGGCACCCTGTTGCCCATGTTACGTCAGGAAATATGGTGGATAAGAGGACTAGACTTCCCACGGCTACAATTTTGTATTCTCGGCGTGATCCTTTTAATTGCTGAATGTCTACTGCTGGATTTCTCTCAGCCATTATCTTTGCCCTTAATACTTGTCACCCTTGTATGCCTGCTCTATCAAGGTTGGTGGATTTTACCGTACACACGGCTTGTTAGATGCGAAGTTCAAAGTGCCGACAAACAGGATGTAAACGCCGCCCACAACTTTAAAATCATGACGGCCAATGTACTCATGTCAAATCGACAGGCCGACAAACTAATTAACCAGGTACAACACTACCAACCGGATATATTAGTAACTCTGGAAACAGATCACTGGTGGCAACAACAGCTGGATCAACTACAAAGTGCTTACCCATACAGCATAAAGTGCCCTCAGGACAACCTCTACGGCATGCATGTGTATTCTCGGCTAGAGCTCAACGAAAGCGAGATTAAATATCTGGTCGAAGCTGACATCCCTTCGATGCATACACAGATAAAACTCAGCTGCGGGGCCAATGTTTATACGCATTTTTTGCACCCCGCTCCTCCAAGCCCGGTTGAAAATGACAAATCAACAGAACGTGATGCCGAGTTGCTAGCGGTCGCAAAAACAATCACCGAACACAATCATCCGGTCATTGTGACTGGAGATTTAAACGATGTTGCCTGGTCGAAAACCACTCGATTATTTAGAAAAATCAGCGGCTTATTAGACCCTCGTATTGGCCGAGGAATGTTCAATACATTTCATGCAAGTTATCCATTTATGCGCTGGCCTCTGGACCACCTGTTCCACAGCAAACATTTCCGCCTTCAGCACATTGAACGCCTGCATATCGAGGGGTCAGATCATTTTGCCCTATTAACTTGCCTCAGTTATCAGCCAGATAAATTTAATGGTGACAATGGCCTGCACCCGGACAAAGGTGATCAGCAATTGGCAGAGGACAAAATGCAACGCAAAGGCGTCGACACAACAGACGTGCCAAAACCCTAAATCAGGCCCGCCAACCCTTTATCAACAAAGCGAATAACCCCCGGTTTTTATAGGCTAAACAACTATTTCCAAATAGTGGTTTAGCCGCGTAGAACTAAAGCCAAGGATCGGTCTAATAATTGGGGTTCCGTCCCCTGCTATCCACCACCTTTCCTAAACCTTACAAAATAACCGGCTATGAGGGATTATAAGCATGTTATTTATTACCAATCGTGAGCCTAAGGGCTCAATTCGCACGCGTAAAAACCGCCACTATAAATTCGATTTAAATAAAAACGCGCCATCAAACTCCATCTATTGCTGCGAAAGGCTTGGTGTCGAAAACTATATCGAACTGGGTTCCAGCGCATTGATGACCCGGTTAAAAGAAAGTCATTACAAGCAGCTGTTATTTTTTATACACGGTTTTTCAAATTTGCCGGAACCGGATATTTTTCCGAGAGTACTTAAATTACAGCAGCTTTTTGATGAAAAAGAGCCCGGTTTGATTCAGGTTATCCCCCTTATTTGGCCCTGTGATAACGATATTGGCATTGTGAAGGACTATTGGGACGATCAAAAGTCTGCCGATAAAAGCGCCTTTTCCTTTGCCCGCGTTTTACAATTTTTTATGGCCTGGCGTGACAACGAACCCGCTGATTCACCCTGCTTAAAACGTATCAACGTACTAGCGCATTCAATGGGTAATCGTGTTTTTCGTGAAACGCTGGCGATGTGGAACAAATATGACCTGGCAAACGGCGTGCCTCTGCTTTTTAGAAACACCATCCTAATGGCCGCTGATATTGTTAATGAGTCGCTGGAGTACGATCAGGACGGTATTCTAATCAGCCAGGCCTCACGGAATGTGTCGGTATATTATGCCTCGGACGATTTAGCGTTGCGCTCCAGCAAAATATCTAACCTGAAAAACAAAGTTGCTTCGCGTCGTCTGGGGCATACCGGCCCCGAAAATATGAAAAAAGTCCAAAACAATGTCTACGCCATAGACTGCGATAATTTTAATAATAAGTACGACTCGCCAAAGGGACACTCTTATTTTCTAGATGACCAGAATGGTCGTAGTGGTGCCGTGTTTAAGCACATGTTTAGCACGATAAAAACAGGCCGTGTTGAGGTTGACGATCAAGACTACCGGCGGAAAATACTTGAGTAGTAGAGCCCTTTACCCGAGAGGCCGACAAAAGCACCGCACAGCAATACTTGTTATCAGAGCTGTACTGTAAGATCATGCGCGCATGCCCACGCTGATCCTTTTCAATAAGCCCTACGATGTGTTATCGCAATTTACCGATGACAAAGGTCGGCCAACATTAGCGGACTTCATTACGCAAAAAGGCGTCTATGCAGCAGGCCGGCTTGACTACAACTCCGAAGGCCTGTTGTTGCTGACCGATAATGGTCAATTACAGCACCACATTGCCCACCCCAGACACAAACAGGAAAAAACCTATTGGGTACAGGTTGAGGGGGATATCAGCGATCAGGCCGTTAAGCAGCTTCGCACAGGTATTCAGCTTAAGGACGGCCTAACTCGCCCAGCAAAAGTCCAAAAATTACCTGAACCAGAGCTTTGGCCACGCAACCCTCCGGTTCGCTTCCGCGCAGAAATACCCACCAGCTGGGTGGAAATAAAAATTAGCGAAGGCCGCAACCGTCAAGTACGACGTATGACCGCAGCCGTTGGTTTTCCTACACTTCGCTTGGTTCGTGTTGCCATCGGTAACTGGCAATTGGAAAACCTGCAGCCGGGCGAATATAAGATGTTAACTGTTGATGCGCCTGCTGAGCCAAAAAAGCACGCCTCCAAAAAAACTAGGATACCAACTTCAAAGCCTACCGTTCGATACTCAAAAAAACGTACAAAACAGGCGTTAAAACGACAAAAGGCTAAACCATGACGGATGCCTGGCACCCTCACCTAACAGTGGCAGTCATTGTAGAAGTCGGCGGCAAATTTCTGATAGTAAAAGAAATATCCGATGATAAAGTCGTGTTAAATCAACCGGCAGGACATGTTGAAGAAAATGAAACCCTGTTTGAGGCCGCGCAAAGAGAAACGCTCGAAGAAACGGGCTGGCATGTTCGAATTGAGTCTCTGGTCGGGTTTTATCTTTATCGGTCGCCGGATAACAACACTACCTATTTTCGCACCCTTTTCAGCGCCGCCCCACTTAAAAAAGAAAGTAACGCCACACTTGATGACGGCATTCTTGAAGCACAATGGCTGAGCCTTGAGGAAATTCAGCAGCAACAATCAATGCTGCGCAGCCCGATGGTGCTCACCTGTATTGAGGATTATTTAGCTGGCAAGCGACTGCCACTGGAGTATATCTCGCACCTATCCATTTAAAACGTCTATTTAAAAGCTCCGTTAATTTAGCCTACGTAGAGCCTAAACGAAGGTTAAAATATAGACTAACCCCCCTCATTGACGCTTGGCGATATCAAAAAGCCGAATGATTTCAGCCATTTTTACCTCCCATTGTTTCGTGAGAAGGCCTCTCTAAGATAGAATGCCGGCTATATTTTAGGCTTCGTTCTCTCTTACAGGTAAACCGTTTCGGAAAAGCATGGATAATTCACACATTCGCGTCATTGTTGGTATGTCGGGCGGCGTTGACTCCTCCGTTTCAGCTTTATTACTCATGCAGCAAGGTTATCAGGTTGAAGGCCTGTTCATGAAGAACTGGGACGAAGACGACGGCACAGAGTATTGCACTGCAAAGCAAGATCTAGCTGATGCACAGGCTGTTTGCGACAAATTGGGTATCAGGCTTCATACCGCCAATTTTGCCGCCGAGTACTGGGATAATGTTTTTGAACACTTTCTGAATGAATACCGTGCAGGTCGAACGCCTAACCCCGATATTCTCTGTAACCGAGAAATCAAGTTCAAAGCATTTCTCGAGTATGCCGAAATGTTAGGCGCTAATTATATCGCTACGGGCCATTACACACGTCTACGACGCGACGACGAGCATACTTACCTGCTCCGTGGCGTGGATAAAAACAAAGACCAAAGTTACTTTCTGCATGCCGTTCCTGAACAGCAGTTAGCAAAAACGTTTTTTCCGATTGGGGAGCTGGAAAAGCCCCGTGTGCGAGAAATTGCTGAACAGCATGACCTCGTCACCCACAATAAAAAAGACAGTACCGGTATCTGCTTTATTGGTGAGCGTCGTTTTCGCGACTTTCTCAAGCAGTATATTCCTGCCCAGCCTGGTGATATCGTCACCCCTGATAATGAGGTCATTGGTAAACATCAGGGCTTAATGTACCACACCATCGGTCAGCGCCAAGGACTTGGTATTGGAGGCATGCAGGGTAAAGACGAGTCGCCTTGGTATGTGGCAGATAAATACCTCGATACCAACCAACTACTCGCGGTACAGGGCAAAAACCACCCGGCCCTTTTTGCTCCCTCACTACTGGCTGAAGGCGTTAGCTGGATTAACGGCTCCCCACCAGCTAAGCAGTTCCGATGCACCGCAAAAATCCGTTATCGCCAGTCCGACCAGCGCTGCGAAGTTGTCGTTAAAGACAACGGCCACTGCCATGTTATCTTTGACGAGCCACAGCGAGCCGTCGCACCAGGGCAATCTGTTGTATTTTACATGGATGAAGTTTGTCTTGGCGGCGGCGTCATTACTGAAGCAATAAAAGTTTAATAACAAACCAGAGGCAAGGGTGAAAAGCAGCTTTTATAAACAAACCATTGCGCTAGCCGGCATTTTACAGGCTGCCGAGTTAGTTGAGCAGCTAGCCAATACCGGCAACGCCGACCTGGATAGCTTTACCACCAGCCTTGGCAGCATCCTTAAAACCAACCCAGGCACCATTGAAGAGGTTTATAATGGGCAGGTGAACTTTATGCCGGGTCTGGAGCTTGGGTTTTCTGCATTACGTGAAGTATTAGAGCAAAAGAATAAACAAGGCAGTCAGCGCCTTCGTTATGCTATTGGGTTGATTCACCTTCAGGGAAGATTACAAAATAATCAGGAGCTGTTAGATATCCTCGGTAGCCGCCTCGATCAAATGCAAAGTCGCCTGGATCACTTTGAGCTCACCCACGAGCGCAGCATTGCCTCACTAGCCAGCATTTACGAAGACACCCTTTCCACATTTCGTTATCGCATTCAGGTTACCGGCAACGCCATGCACCTTCAGAACCCATTGGTCGTTAACAAGATACGCAGCGTGCTATTAGCGGGAATTCGCTCAGCCATGTTGTGGCGTCAAGTTGGCGGCAAACGCTGGCACTTTATTTTCTATCGCAAAAAGTTATTGGCAACACTTAATAGCATTGTTTAATTTAACTAACCGTAAACTCTGCAGTAGACATAATAACCGCCGCTATTAATGCGTTTCTGTTCTCCAGAAAACCTGTAAATTCGTGTATAATCGCGCCTCTTTTTAAAGCTCAACTTATTGGACACTTTGATGGAATTATCTGCTCTTACCGCCGTATCTCCTGTCGATGGCCGTTATGGCTCAAAAACAACCTCTCTGCGCAATGTTTTTAGCGAATATGGTTTGATTCGCTGCCGTTTCGAAGTAGAGATTCGTTGGTTACAGAAACTGGCCCAACACCCTGATATTTCAGAAGTTCCCACTTTTAGTGACGCGGCAACTCGTTTCCTGGATGAACTGGTTAACAACTTCGGCCCTAAAGATGCACAACGCATCAAGGACATTGAGAGCACGACTAATCACGACGTAAAAGCCGTTGAGTATTTCATCAAAGAAACCTTTGCGGATGTTGCCGAAAAACTGCCTGAATTACAGCAGGTCGGCGAGTTTGTGCATTTTGCATGCACCTCAGAGGATATCAATAACCTGTCGCACGCATTAATGTTAAAAGAAGGTCGTGCTGTTGTAACGGCAACCATGCAGCGCATCATTGATGAAATCAAAACATTAGCGGTTAATTACGCTGAACAGCCCATGCTATCTCGCACCCATGGCCAGCCAGCCTCACCGAGCACCATAGGTAAAGAAATGGCTAACGTTGCTTACCGGCTGCAACGCCAGTTGAAGCAAATCAAATCGGTTGAGTTGCTCGGTAAAATTAACGGTGCAGTAGGCAACTACAATGCCCACCTGTCGGCTTACCCAAACACCGACTGGGAGCAGTTTAGCCAGAGCTTTGTTGAAAGTCTGGGTTTGAGCTGGAACCCGTACACCACACAAATAGAACCACACGACTACATCGCCGAGCTGTTTGATGCTGTAGCCCGCTATAACACCATCCTGATCGACTTTGACCGAGATGTGTGGGGTTACATTTCATTGGGCTACTTTAAACAGAAAACGGTTGCCGGTGAAGTTGGCTCCTCCACAATGCCACATAAGGTTAACCCAATAGACTTCGAAAACTCCGAAGGTAACCTCGGCATTGCTAACGCTCTGTTTGGACACCTGGCAAGCAAATTACCGGTTTCCCGTTGGCAGCGAGACCTGACTGACTCCACGGTACTTCGTAATCTCGGTGTTGGTTTTGGCCACAGCCTGATCGCCTACGAGGCCACACTCAAAGGCGTTGGCAAGCTGGAGCTGAACGCCCCGGTAATCAATAACGATTTGGACAACTGCTGGGAAATTCTCGCCGAGCCCGTGCAAACGGTGATGCGCCGTTACAACATCGAAGAGCCGTACGAAAAACTGAAGGCACTAACGCGCGGCAAGGGCATCACCAAGGAAGCGCTGCTAGAGTTTGTTGAAACACTGGATATGCCTGAAGACGCCAAAGCCGCTCTGCGTGAACTAACGCCCGCCTCCTATATTGGTAACGCGGTTGCACAGGCGAAGAAAATTTAAAAATGAATAATGACGGGTATGCGCTGGGATCGATTTCCGCTAAACAGTTTCTGGCTGACTACTGGCAGAAAAAGCCACTGCTGATTAAGCAAGCGCTACCCGACTTTATTAACCCTCTCAGCCCGGAAGAAATTGCCGGGCTAGCCTGCGAAGATTTTGCTGAATCTCGACTGATTACCGAGTCCAGTGCCTCGCCAAAATGGCAATTAAAACACGGCCCCTTCGCCGAAGCAGACTTCCTCGCATTACCCGATGCTGACTGGACCTTGCATGTGCAGGGTATTGAGCGCTTTTTCCCAGACGTTTACGCGCTACTCGACGGTTTTCGTTTTATCCCTAATTGGCGGGTTGACGATATTATGGTGAGTTACTCACCCGATAAAGGCACCGCTGGCCCGCACTTCGATCAATACGATGTATTTTTGATGCAGGGTCTGGGTAAAAAGCACTGGCGTGTTGGTCAACACTGTGACGCAGACTCCGCTCTTTTGCCTGACTGTGATTTATCCATCTTGACTGATTTTGAAACGCAGGATGAGTGGATTGTTGAGCCTGGCGATGTGCTTTATATTCCACCTGGCATCGCTCACTACGGCGTTGCTGTGGGTGACAGCATCACCTACTCCGTTGGTTTTCGTGCACCAAGCCATGGAGATCTATTAGGCGAATTCAGCCATTACTTAACCGACTCCTTGCAGGAGGATCAACGTTATTCTGATCCTGATTTGGCACTGCAAAATAACCCCGGCGAAATCAGCCCCTCTGCTCTCGCAAAGGTGCAGAAAATTCTCGCGGATACGCTAAATGACCCGGCCAAACTGGCACGCTGGTTTGGCGAATACATGACCGAACCCAAGCAGCAGGAAGTCGGTTACGAATTTGAAGCAATTCAAACACCTGAGCAGCTGGTTGAAGAGCTGGTTCAGGTTGAAACCCTGTGTTGGGTCGAAGGTTGTCGTTGCGCCTGGTTTGCGCAACAAGGCAGCCTCGATTTATTTGTTAATGGCAAACGTTATAGTTGTGATCTATCGCTTAAAAAATTGCTGCAACTAATCAGTGAATCTACTCGAATAAATGCCAACAACCTATTGAAATTAATAGACTCTGATGATGCAAAACAATTAATGTTTGATCTATTTAACGATGGCTATTTTTACTTCGACTAGTCACTTCAACTCACTTCAACAATCCGAAATGCTTAAGACGCGAATGGCGTTTAAGCTGAAATTTAGACATAAAAAAGCCCGCTTACATTGCTATAGGCGGGCCTTCAGATTTAAGCAGATTTTATGCCGGCAGATTCAGCGCCTGAGGAGAAACAATAACACCATTGTTATCGGCGTAAACAAATTCGCCGGGCTTGAAAGTTACACCGCCAAAAGTCACAGGAATATTCAACTGACCTTCACCACGCTTATCAGTTTTTAATGGGATAGTGTTGATCGCCTGTACACCCAGATCCAACTCCATAATAACATCAACATCTCGAATGCATCCATAAATGACGACGCCTTCCCAGCCGTTTTTCACAGCATTCTCAGCAATCATATCGCCCATTAACGCTCGACGCATTGAGGCGCCACCATCGACGACCAGTACTTTACCGGCGCCCGGCTTGGCCAGCTCTTCTTTTACTAACGAGTTATCTTCAAAACACTTTACCGTAACAATTTCACCGCCAAAAGCGATACGACCACCAAAACTACTGGTCAGGGGCTCCATTACGGCAACTAAGTCGGGGTATTCATCACATAAATCGGGGGTTAAATTCTGCATGATAAGTCCTTAAATAACTAAACTAATTTCAATAAACAACAAGTTGATAACGGTGCTGGAAAACAAATCTATTCTGCTACCTGAATTTGTTCACCTGCAAACTCAACGATTTGGCCGACGCGAATTTTACAGCGTTTGCGTAATTCCTGCTGATCATCGACCAGCACCTGCCCATCGGCAATCAGGTTCTTAGCCATACCACCACTTCCCACCAGCCCTGTGATTTTGAGTAGGTTGTGCAGCTCAATAAACTCGTTACCATCTAAATTAAAAGTTTGCATAAATATCCTGTTTTTTTAACGAGCGCTAGCTTTCCAGCCAGACCTCTTTAACCCAATGCCAAACGGAAGCCCACTCATCACTTTGAGTTTCACCGGTATCGGGATCAATAAAGCTAACCTCGCCTTCTGGGCTAACGCAATAATAGCCACCATGGGCTTCGCATAAAGGAACTAACTCTCGACTGATACCTAACGACCAGGCTGTTGCTGCCACTTCAGGAAGGTAAGTATGACTTTGAGGGTCTGCCACCGTAACGGGCTCAAGGGTGCCATAAACAACATCACTGACCTTCAGGAAAAACTCTCGCATTTCAAAAGGAAGCGCAACAAATAGCTGCTCTTCGATCAGCACAAGATCTTCTTCGTCTGGCAATTCAAGTGGAACAGGTACGGTTTCAGCCTGCTCGCGAAGCTGTTCAATAACATCTTCCATCAGATGATCTCTATTTGGAATTTCGGGTCGCTATGATATGACATACACTGGCAGGTTAGCCAGTAAGACTAACTAACCTGAGCAAGATTCTCTTCGCCTGAATTGGCAAGCTGCTTTGCAAACTCACTGAGAACCTGGGGTTTACCAAGCAAATAGCCTTGCGCATAGTCGCAGCCAAGGTTCTTAAGAAAATCGAGTTGTTGCTGCGTCTCGATCCCCTCTGCAACCACACGCATAGACAGTTTATTCGCCAAGCCTATCACGGTTTCGGTTAACGTTTCGTCTGACTCGCTAATACCGATATTAGCAATAAATGACCGGTCAATTTTAATATAGTCAATCGGGAATTTAGTCAGGTAACTCAACGACGAATAACCCGTACCAAAGTCGTCAATGGCAATTGAAATGCCCGCCTCTTTCAACTGCGTTAGCGCTTGCAGCGCCTTTCTGGAATCTTGGGTCAATACTCGCTCAGTAATTTCAACGGTAACATCAATCTTTTCTGCGACCTCAATAATAAGGCTAATCCAGCGACTAAGGGATTTGTCTTTCGCTGAAAAAATACGCGGAGACACATTAATAGATAGCCCAACATCCTGTTGTTGCTGTTGAGCTAACTCATATAACTCGCGGCCTGCCTGCTCCAGCACATAAAAGTCGATATCATTAATAACCCCCATTTCCTCAGCAAGGCCAATAAATTCTTCAGTTGAAACCTGGCTGCCATCCTCTTCAAACCAGCGAACCAGCGACTCGCACTTGGTTATCTTCCCCGTACTTAAATTCATGATGGGCTGGTAATGTACCGTTAACTCTTTTTTACTAATCGCAGAAACCAGCTTGCTGTGTAAGCGCTGGCGTTTTTCAGATTGTTGTTGCATCTCATCGGTAAAATAATGCCAATTATTACGCCCAGACTCCTTTGCTACATACATGGCCTGATCCGCATTAGAGATCAGCGCTTCGCCCGTCTTACCATCTTCTGGATAAATCGCGATCCCTACACTCGCGCCACAAAAAACTTCACGCCCGTCAATATTGAAAGGCTGATTCATTTCATGGATAACATTCTCAGCGACCGGCAATGACCCTGACCCGTCATCAACATCCTGAAGTAAAATAATAAACTCATCGCCACTGTAACGCGCCACCGTATCTGAAGCACGGATACAGCTTTTCAGACGTCTGGCAACTTCTTTTAACACCTTGTCACCCGCCTTGTGTCCAAGGCTATCATTGACCGGTTTAAAGTTATCCAAATCAACAAACAGCACAGCTAATTTGTTGTTATCGCGACTGGCTTTAGCGATATTTTTTTCAAGATTATCATTGAGTAGCAGTCGGTTAGGTAATCCTGTCAGGTTGTCATAACTCGCCTGATATTGAATCAATTCATGGCTATGTTTACGTTCAGAAATATCCTGCACTGCACCCAGCAGCTCATGAATCTGTCCTTGTCTAATAACCACGTTTCCAATGAATCGAAGCCAGCGTATGTTTTTATGCTTGTCTTCACGACAAAGCTCTATATCAAAGGATTCACCATTTGAGTGAGCGCTATCAAGACACTGTTTAAGCTTCTGCAATTGGTCAACAGTAAAGACTGATGCCAGTCGCTCTATTAAGTCACCCACTACAGGGTAAGAAAGTCCCAGAACTTTAGATGTCTGGCGGTGCCAGTTAATAATTTGTCCATGGCGATTGATTTGCCAGGGGCCAATCAGCGCCAGCTCACCTACATCACTCAGTAATTTTTCGCTTTGGCGCAATTGCTCTTCATAGGCTTTCGACTGTATTAATTGACGATGCCTAAAAGCAACAAACAATAGCAGCAAAACGCCAAATATAACCGTTGTAAAACGTAACCCCCAAATATCACGCGTAGCTTGATACCAACCTTCTTTGGGTGCAGCCGCGAGCACCCATCTGGTATCCCCGACCAAAAGCGTCGTTTTAAGCGACTTGTGATCAGCAATAATGTCCTCATCACCAAAAAAAACATCGCCCTTATTACCCAGATTATTACGGCTCGCTATAGCAATATTAATGCCCAACTTATCACTTAGTAATCCGGCTTTTTTATAAACGCCATGGCTATCAATAGGTCCAGACACAATACCCCAGAAAACAGGTTCACCTGTTTTAGATTCGGTGTATACCGCCGCACGACCAATAAAGGCATTGCCACCCTGAATTAATTCCACAGGGTCCGTAATAAAATGTGTATTGGTACGCTTAACCTGTAATACCTCATCGTGATAGGCATTGCTTTTTAAATAATCAAACCCTAATACCGCTTCATTTCCTGCAATAGGCGAAATCATATTAACGACGAAATCTTTAGCCACTCCAAGGTTTACAAATAAAGGCTCCTTCTTTAACAGTGGTGCTGCAAAGCGGTCAAAGTCAGCCTGATCAATGTCAGGTTCGGCAGCGATATGTGCTGCTGTGGCCGCAATCAGCGACATACTATTATTTAAAACACCGGATAATTTTGCAGAAACAACATTTAACTCTTCGCTTGTATCAAGCCTAACCTGCTGGTAGTGCGCTTCTCCCAGGCTCTTTTCAATAAAATTTTCAATTAGAATAATGGCGAAGACTAAAAAAAAGCAGGGCATCCACAAAGTTACTTCTCTTCGGAGAAAGAAAATAGCCAAAAGGATGAGTATCAAGGTTGAACAGATAAAAATGATCAGTACCGAGACACCACTTTGTGGGGGGGTATTGAGTAGCGACTCATTGATAATGACACCGGAATCCCAGTCATTGCTAATCAGGCCTGCCGCTTTTAATTGTTGATGGATGTTTTGCCAGCGCTGGGGATTAATATTACCAACTGCACTGATTGGGTACGCCATATACTCATCAATGCTTTCAGCAAAACGTAAATTGTAGGCAGTGAGATCATCATAAGTGAAAAGGTAGCGAGGCAGTTCCTTAGCAATTTTTTCAGCTACCGTCGTTTTATTCTGTAGGGCGTACTCCCAGCCCCGCACAGTTGCACGGATAAATTTTTCAACGACATCCGGGCGGCTATCAATCACACTTTGGTGTGTATAGAGCGTATCACCATAAAACTGCAGTCCATGGTCGCTCAGTAGCAGGTGGTTTAGATTAACGCCCTTTTCCTCTGCAGCATACATTAATGAAACGCCATAGGTGGCGATCACATCAACCTTGCCTTCAATAAGAGCGTTAATGGTTGGCGTCAGGTAGTTAATATCGACATTATTACTGCCAAACCCATGCTCATTAAACAGGGTTTTAATTTCATCACTTGTATAGTCGGTACTGCTTCCTATCTTGAGTTTGGCCAGTTGACCGACACTGTTAATTGGTGTGCCTTCGAGAGAAAATAGTGCATTTGGACTACGTTGAAATATCGATGCCAAGGCAACAACATCTTCACCCTGGTCACGCAGGATCAAGATATCCGTAGCCCCAATAGCAAAATCAACTTTGCCAGCTAATAATTCTTTTGAGGGGGAAACTGTCGAGCCGTCGGCACGGCTAACCGGACGAATTTCGACATCAAGACCTTCGCTTTCATAAAAGCCCTGCCAGAGGGCCGCATAATAACCAGCGAATTGAAACTCGTGCTCCCATTTGAGCTGTAAAACAACCTTTTCACTAGCGGTTGTAAAGGTTGCTAAAAATGAAAGCAGGCAAGCAATAAAGTAGTGAGAAGCGCGGCGCATGAATCCCGTTGTTTTTATAATTCTGCAACCGAGTCAAATCGATCCATGAAGTGTATAGGGTTGCTCAATTTTCAGGCGATCACCCAACGCCCGGCACCCAATAAGTAATAGTAGAGTTCGAAAAAAATGCTAATAAAATTAATATTTTCAGCTAACCCGGGTTGGTAAGGTTAGCTTTATTTTACAGAACCTGCCTATTTCCTTTGTTTAAATCTCAATCGCAGAATTAACGTACGAACCTAGTGCGCTCTCAAGCGCAGCAACCCCTGCTGGAACATTAACTGGTGCTCCTAACGCCTTCATACTTGCACCCAGCGCATGTACGGTTCTAAAGAGGTTATGCTCTCGACTCTGCTCTCCCATCTGGCCAATTCTTACAATATTGGGGCCAAACGAACCAGAAATTTCAACACGATAATTTTTGGAAATGTAATTTAGTACATCAGCGATTTTCATGTTGTCTGGCATATTAATACCAACAACAGAGTTCAAACGTGCCTCGGGAGCGACAAATAATGATAGCCCTAACGCCTCGATAGCCTCCTGTAACGCCATTGAGCAGCGCAAATGGCGGTTAAATCTTACCGGTAGCGTTTCATTGCAAATTAGTCGCAGCGCCTCATGCATCGCCAGAATACCAGACACGGGGGCCGTATAGTGGTAGGACTTTTTATACCAAAACTGATCCGCCAGCTTGGCATCAAGACACCAGTGCCTTAACTGGTCTTTGCGCGCATTGATACGATCCCAGGCACGCTCAGAAAAAGCAACCAACGAAACACCTGGGATTGACGATAAACCCTTTTGGCCGCCAGTGATAACGGCATCAATTCCCCAGCTATCCATCGATAAAGGCATCGTGCTTAATGTACATACAGCGTCAACAATGACCAGGCAATTATGCTCTCGGGCAATCGCGGCAATCTCCGGCAAATAACGGTTGTAAACCGTGTTGGAGGTTTCACCTTGTACGATGGTCAGTACTTCAGGTTTATGTAACTTAAGCTGTCTTTCTACATCATCGGGACTCGCAGCCTGTCCATCAGCAATAATCATGCGCTCAACATCAGCCTCAGCACGTTCAGCCATCTCCGCCAACCGACCACTGAAAAAACCGTTACAGATACTTAACACCTTCGTACCGGGTGCGACAAGGTTAACGATTGCCATTTCCATAGCTGCAGAACCAGGTCCGGCAACGCCGAGAATATGCTGTGACTCGGTTTGAAAAACATAGCGGGACATCGCTTTAACCTGCTCAATAATCTGAGCCATCGTATCGCCAAGATGATTAATCACTATCGAATTTGCCGCCGCCACACGCTCCGGAATCGGTACAGGGCCTGCACCCATCATTAGCAGTGGTTCTTCAGGCAAAATACTGTCGAGTGAAACGATGCC
Organism: Gammaproteobacteria bacterium F7; assembly: GCA_001593685.1. GTDB lineage: Bacteria > Pseudomonadota > Gammaproteobacteria > Pseudomonadales > IMCC2047 > IMCC2047. Next base: position 7,424 of record LUKI01000006.1, on the reverse strand, counting down.
GGAAGGCGCTTGTACGGTCATGAAAAATCCTTGATCAATGCAAAATCGGAAATGTGGTTAGTATATTTAAGCTGCCAAAAGCAGCCTGCAAAAATATCAGCCAAGCCCGCTAAACTCAACTAAATTAAAGCCGTGAAGCTACTAGATTCTGGTAAAACTTTAATAACGCCCAGCAAAGCGCGCCCTGTTACTACAACTTAGCCGCCTTACATAAAAAAACTTTGGCTAATTATCATCGCCCGACAAAGCAGCTTAAGCGGGAGCTTCTACTTATATCAACAGCAAATTTGATTGCGCCCCTGCTGCTTTGCTCGATACAAAAGTTTATCGGCTTCGCTTAATAAATTTGCCGAACACTCATACTCAGCATCATATTTAACCAAGCCCGCACTAAAGGTGATTTTTTTATTTTCAATCAACCAACTTTTCTCAATGAGGCTTCGGAAACGCTCAAGCAGTAATTTTGCTTCTGGTAGGTCGGTCATCGGCATAATTAGCGCAAACTCTTCACCGCCCACTCGCCCCAGCGTATCCTCGGTTCGAATTGTTTTTTTAAAACGCTGAGTAAAACGAACCAGCACATGATCACCCTCATCATGACCAAATTGATCATTCACCTGTTTAAAGTGGTCAAGGTCAATCATTGCCACACAAAACAGAGTGTCATGGCGCTTTGCTCGCTGAAACTCTTTATTAAAGCACTCTAAAAAATGCCGCCGATTTGCGATGCCAGTTAAGTCATCCGTAATACTTTGTTGGTAAAAAGCGGTTTGATTCTCTAACAGGCTCAACATTAACTCTATAGTACGCGCAAAACGATCAATCAGTTTTGTTTCCGCCTCAGAGATTAATTTTTCTTCACAGTGTGTAATACAAAGCGTACCAAACGCGGAACCATCAGGAAGAATCAGGGGCACGCCATAATAAAAAATCATGCCCATTTCTGCACTCAAACTATGTGCCCATCGCGGGTCTTTAAATGCATTTGGTATATATAACGGCTGCCGTGTTCGCGCAACCCATCCAGAACAGCGCTCATTGGCCAACGGAATTTTTTCGTTTCTGATATAAGGAAGGCAGGGCTGCTGCGACCCTGCTATAACCTCCATAGCGTCAGGGTGCTTACGCATGATTACAGCGGCCGGCACACAACAAAAATCGGCTACCAGATTAGAAATGTGTTGCCACTCTTCTAGCACCTCCGCCTCTATTTTTAGATCGCCCACAATAACCCTTAACAAACTTAATAAGGGTAAATATTACTAGCGACCTTCACTAAGAACCAGACAAAACTTAATGCCATAAAAAAATCTTACTCAAACCAACCCATCTGCATAGCGTATCTAGCCAGCATCAGCAGACAAACAAACACGATCAATGACCGCAAAAACTGTAGAGGAACCCGGAAAAGACAATGAGCACCAAACCAGGCACCGATCACCTGCCCGGCCATCATCACCAATCCAATACTCCAAACAATCTTCCCAGCAACTACGAATACGATCAGTGAGGCAATATTGGTTGAAAAATTTAACGCCTTTGCTGAGGCGGTTGCATCCAGCAACCCCTGCCCTCTTAGCGCCACACCGGCTAAAGAAAAAAACGATCCGGTGCCGGGGCCAAAAAAGCCGTCATAGAAACCAATTACTGGTACGACGCTTCTGCGGTAAGCCGGAGCGGTCATACAGGGTTTTTGATTTTCAAGACTAAGTTTGGCAGAGAAAACAAAATAAACAGCTATCAATAATAGAACGACTGGCACCACAAAGCTTAAAACTTCGCTGGATACCAGCTGAAGAGATAGTGTCCCTAATATTGCTCCGCAAAAGGCGTAAATCATCGCCAGCTTAATCGTCACCCAGGATAACTTACCTTTACGAAACATGACCATCGTTGACGTAGCCGTCCCCATGCAGCCCTGTAATTTATTTGTTCCCAAAGCCATCACCGGAGGCACGCCAGCTAATATGAGTGATGGGACAGTAATCAACCCCCCGCCACCGGCTAAGGTATCAACAAAACCCGCAATAACAGCGACCAAAAAAAGCAGCGCCAATAACTCGATAGATATTTGTAAGGTGTCCAAAAAATTCTCTCGGGAGGGTTGTTTTTAGGCATAAAAAAGCCGATGGAGAAAACTCCACCGGCCACTTTAACCTTATAAAACTCGGCTTACAGACTACTAAAGTAAGCAGCCAAGTTGCTGATATCTTCATCAGACAAAGGTGCCGCCATGCCTTTCATGATAGCAGCCTGTCCAGCAGAACGTTGCCCATCACGGTACGCCTTAAGAGCGGACTCAAGATAAGCGGCATTCTGACCGGCCAGATTAGGATAGTTGGGCATAACAGCAATGCCGTTTGCACCGTGACAACCGGCACAGGTAGCCGCTTTTGCTTTACCTGCCGCCGCATCACCCGCCTGTGCGGAGAAAGGCATTGCAGCAATAACCCCAGCAATCAATAGAGCTTTTAATTTCATAATTCCCTCCCAGGAAGTTAGTCATATTTTTATGTTATAAATAATAAGATGACCGCATCATAGCATATGATGTGACACTTTCACCTGATCCTTGACTGACTTTACCAAGCAACAGAACCAGCCTATAAGAGCTACCTTTTGCTACGCTGATTTCAATCAGCTTGTTTAAAGCTACTCAACAAAAACTGCGTTTACTTCCAAAAACGCTATTCGGCCTCCAGACAAAGCAGCCCGAGAGTTTAAAACCTGTCGTAGAGATTACCCCTATTAACAACAAACTCAAAACCCTATCTCTTCAAATGCACGTGAACCGTGACGAATAGAGTTAATTTACATAAAACATCCACTTATATAACTCTTTTTCACACGGCTGTTACATAAGGTAATAAAAAAAGCTCAAATCTACACAATTCTGAGACTTTAAGCTCATGAGCATTGTCTACCCTGTGTAAAATCGGTTAAAATCTCAGGGTTTAAGGCCATAGTCAGGACATTCAACTATGGCGTGTTTTCTGATCCGAAAACAGCGTTCTAAACGTAGTTGCGGCTTAGGAAAGCACTTTCGCAACGGAATAATTCGAAATATTTCCGCAGTAGGATCAAGCACATCCTCAAGTGGGTCGCCAGACTACCTGGCTCATCTCAATTGAGGCGCACGCCAGCGGGCATGTGATTTGTATGTCGGAAACGACTAACAAGTGCAACTCTGACGGAAATCCTTTAATTGGAAGGAGGTACGACAATGTGCGGCATAGCTGGTGTTATGTACAAACAAAAAGGCGCCCATGAAATTGGTAAGTCACTTATCAGTATGCTTGATGGTTGCCAACACCGTGGTCCAGACAGCACAGGTTTTGCGCTGTATGGTGATAAACACGAGCAATTACAACTGCGTTTCATTATCCCAACGGATGAAGCAGGTAAGGCTGAGGCAATTAAAAATATCGGCACTCTGCTCGAAAAGCACGACGCTAAACTCGTGACAGAAGAAAGCATTGGTTGCTCCTACCACATTGGCGTTGATTTTGGCGGCGACTTGCTAGCCTTCACCAAAGATATGGAAGAGCACGCGAAACTGGTTTCCGTTGGTCACTACCTAGACATCATTAAAGATGATGGCACAGCGCACGACGTTGACGACATTTATCACGTCGGCAATGTAAAAGGCACGCATGCAATCGGTCACGTACGTCTGGCAACTGAGTCAGCGGTACGTCCTGAAGCAGCACACCCTTTCTGGGCAACAGGCTTCGAAGATATCGCGATTGTTCATAACGGTCAGTTAACAAACTACTGGAAAATGCGTCGTCGCTTAGAACGTCGTGGCTTTGCTTTCCACACTGATAACGATAGTGAGCTGGTTGCAGTTTATCTGGCAGATAAGCTGGCTCAGGGCAACAGCTTGGAAAGCGCGCTGGAAACAGCCATTGATGATATGGATGGTACTTTCTCATTCCTGGTTTCAACACCTACAGAAATCGGTTACGCGAAAGACCACTTGGCCGCAAAACCAATGGTTCTGCTTGAAAACGATGACATGATTGCCATTGCGTCAGAAGAAGTGAGCATCAACCGCCTCTTCCCAGGTCAATCAGTTAACTCCACAGAACCTGCACCAGGAACATTTAGAACATGGTCACTATAGATTTAAGCAAACTAAACATCACGGAAGCGAATGAAAAAATCCGTGAGTGTGGTCGCAACGGCCAAGATGTCGAAGTTATCAACCCAGACGCCAAACACAACATTGGTGTCGGTTTAACTGATCCGATCAACGTTACCGTTAAGGGCTCTGCCGGTTACTTCTGTGGCGGCCTGTCTCACGGTGCAACTTACAACATCGAGCACAACGTAGGCTGGGCTGTTGGTGATAACATCTATGCCGGCTCCTGCATTGTTGGCGGCAACGCTGGTGCAATCGCGGGTGTTGGCTTGCGCGGTGGCGAAGTCGTTATTCGTGGCAACATGGGTAGCCGTGCCGGTCAAATCATGAAATCCGGTACGCTATTCTGTGCTGGTGATGCTGCCTTCATGGCAGGCTACATGATGTACGGTGGCCGCATCATCATTCTGGGCGACGCTGCTGAGAAAGTTGGTCAGGACATGAGCTCCGGCGAAATTTTCATTGGCGGTAAAATCGAAAGCCTCGGTAATGACGCTGAAATCGTTGATATGGCGCCAGGCGACCTGGAATCCATCAATGAATTTCTAGCTAAGTACGGCATTGAGTTCAATGGCACGTTCACTAAAGTCACTAACGCAGGTAAAAAACTGCGCTACGGCAAACAGGAGCCTCGCCATCGTCCACAGCCTTTCTTTGTTCACTCCAAGTCTTCTAACTACTGGAATCCAAAAGTACAGGAAGATATCTGGATTAAAGGCGAAGTTGGCCGTTACCGTATCCGTGGCTACGGTGCTTCCAAGCCTGTTCCGCACCTGAACGATATTGCCTTCGCTAAGGACGTATCACACGTTAAAGCTGATCCTTCCGCAGTTGAAGGTGTAAACCTGCGCACCAAAGTCGGTGGTCGCTGGGGTGCAAAACCGCTTGACCTGTCTATGCCTGTCATGATCGCGCCTATGAGTTTTGGTGCTCTGAGTAAGAGCGTAAAACTGGCACTGGCTCGCGCCTCTCGACTATCCGGTATCTCTGAGAACACCGGTGAAGGCGGCATGATGGATGAGCAACGTGAAGAAGCGGATCAGTTGGTACTGCAGATGCTGTCAGGCCGTTTGGGCTTCAGCATCCAGGATATCCAGCGCGCAGACGCCGTTGAGATTTATATTTCACAGGGTGCAAAACCGGGCCTTGGTGGACAGCTGATGGCTAAAAAGGTTACCCCGGAAATTGCTAAAATTCGTGGTATTCCAGAAGGCATCGATTTGCGCTCTCCTTCCCGTCACCCTGACGTACTGGGCGCCGATGATTTGGTAATTAAGATGGACGAATTGCGTGAAGCAATGGGCCATCGCGTACCACTTGGCATCAAAATGGGTGCTGGTCGTGTAAAAGACGATATCAAAATCGCCTACAAAGATGGCTTTGACTTTGTTGAGCTGGACGGTCTGCAAGGCTCTACCGGTGCAGCAAGTACAGAAGTACTGGAAAACGTTGGTATTCCAACACTGTGCGCCATTCAGGAAGCAATGGACGGCCTGAAAGAAATCGATGCCAAAGACGATATGGATGTGGTCCTGATGGGCGGCATTAAAGATGGTGTTGACGCCATTAAGATGCTGGCTCTGGGTGCTGACTGTATTTCCGTAGGTACGGCTGCAATTATCGCTGGTGGCTGTATTGCTTGTATGCAGTGTCACGTTGGTACATGCCCAGTCGGTATCGCAACTCAGGATAAAGGCCATGAGTCGCGCTACGACATTGATCGCCAGGCGCAAAACATTCACCGCTTCCTGGAGTCCATGCGTTGGCAGATTGCTGCAATCACCAAAGCCCTGGGTTACGACGACGTTCACAATGTAAGTCGTGAAGACCTAGTTGCTCTGACACCTGAAGCAGCAGATATCACCGGACTTCCTTATGTCCCAGGACACCGCGACCACGCGCGCCCTGACGACAATCTGTCAACCTTAGCTCGTAAGGCAGGATAACTGAACAATGACTGAATTTTACACTCCTGATTTATCAGTAACAGCAACTCCGGATCTGGAAGACGATACTAAAGATCTTCACTACGTTCCGGCACCTTGTCAGGTGGCCTGTCCGATCGGTACTGACGCGCCCTCCTATATCGGTCTAATCTGGGAAGGCAAATACGAAGAAGCATTGGAAGCGATTAACGCTACTAACCCAATGAGCGCCATCTGTGGCCGTGTTTGTGACGCGCCCTGTGAGCCAGCTTGTCGTCGTGCTGACAGTGACGGTCCTATCGCGATTCGTAACCTGAAACGTTATGTGCTGGATCAACTCGGCCCAGGTTTCCACCTGCCACCTGTACAAGTAACTCAAAAGAAAACCGCTGCCGTTATCGGCGGCGGCCCAGCTGGCGTAACAGCAGCTCACGACTTAGCTGAAGCCGGTTACGAAGTACACCTGCACGAAGCCTCTGACCGCCTGGGCGGCATGTGTGTTTGGGGTATTCCCCGTTTCCGTCTGCCCGAAGGTGTTATCAAGCAAGATATCGACCGTGTATTGAATCACTGCCCTGGCATCAAAGTTCACCTGAACTCGGCACTGGGTAAAGATATTTCAATCGATGAACTGAAAGAAAAACATGACTCTGTTCTGCTAGCGATTGGTGCCTCTGTTGGTAAAAACATGGGACTGCCTGGTGAAGCGGCTCCTTTCGTTGAAGATGGTGTAGGCTTCCTGCGCCGCATCAACGGCGGCGAGCGCCCGACTCTGCCAGAAACCGTACTGGTTATTGGTGGCGGTGACGTGGCGATGGATGCTTGTCGTGCCGCACTGCGTATGCCTGGCGTTAAAAACGTTAAAGTTGTTTACCGTCGTGACGCTGAAGGCATGCCGGCTCGTAAGGAAGAGCTGCATGGCGCTATTGAAGAAGGCGTTGAAATTGTTTACAACACGCAACCAGTTGCAGTTGTTGATACCGAAAATGGCGGTAAAGCGCTGCGTTGTATCCGTACTGAAATGGGTGAGCCTGATGAAGATGGCCGCCGACGCCCAGTTGATGTTGAAGGTTCTGAGCATGACATCGAATGTGGTCTGGTTATCGCCTCTGTTGGCCAAAAAGCCGAATGTGGCGAGCTGGAAGAAAAAGGCCTAATGGATTGGGATCGCGTTAAAACAGAATGGGAAGGCATGGTAACATCTGACCCAATGATCTTCGCCGCTGGCGATGGTGGTTTTGGCGGTTCAACTATCGTAGAAGCCATGAACCACGGTCACCGTGCAGCTTATTACATGAAAGCATTCATGGAAGGCAACGAAAACCCTCTGTCTTACCGCACACCATACCGTACGC
>LUKI01000005.1 GCA_001593685.1 Gammaproteobacteria bacterium F7 | reverse complement strand
AAGCAACACTGATTGAAGCAGCTGATACCTGCTTACTGCTTGACTGCGGTTTTACTGTTAAAGAAACCGAAGCTCGCCTGCAGCGGCTGGGTAAAACTGGCCACGATCTTAACGCTATTCTGGTAACCCATGAGCACAGCGATCACATCAAGGGCGTGGGTGCTCTGGCGCGTAAGTATCAATTACCTGTTTATCTCACTGCCGGCACTTTCCATCGCGGCCGCCTTGGTAAGTTACCGCGTCTGGAAACGATCAACTGCCATCAACATTTTGTCATCGATAATGTCCACGTGCAGCCTGTTCCTGTGCCGCATGATGCGCGTGAGCCCTGTCAGTATGTCTTTCAGTACAATCAAAAAAAGCTGGGTGTTTTAACTGATCTGGGGAGTCTGACTCCCCATGTTGAAAAGCATTACAGTGGTCTTGATGCGCTGGTGCTGGAGTGTAATTACGATCCGCAGATGCTCGATGAAGGCCCTTACCCTTTCCAGCTTAAAGAGCGTATCTTTAGTGATTATGGCCACCTTAGCAATGGGCAAGCCGCGCAACTACTGAGTCGTATCGAAAAAGGCAAACTACAGCACCTGCTGTTATCCCATATTAGCCAACAAAATAACTGCCCCACACTGGCCAGCCAGGCGGTTGCGTCACTGCTCGATGAGATGGGTGAGAGTGTGCGCAATGGGTTTGAGGTGGCCTGTCAGGAGCAGGGCTTTGGCTGGCGGGAGATTGTCTAAGCGGTAAAAAAAGGCGTATTCTGGAGGCGTATTCAATTCAGCTGGGCCAGCGCCTATTCGGTGGTCGGGAGGTGTGTGATGGCTGCTTTACTACGCTTTATCTTTGTCATGACAATGTTTTTTTGTGCTGCAACCAGAGCTTCTGCCGCTGATTTAAAACAATCACTGCAACACTATTTTAGCGGCTCAGCCATTCAATTTGGTTATGGTGGTGGCACCAGTTCCAATAATCCGCGGGTTGAGCTGACGATCCACTACTGCCGCTCTGGCCTGTATTACAGCTCCGGTCAATCCTGCCGTCCTAACCTGATCGCCAGTGGTTACCAATGTACGCCGATGCAGGATGCGGGGCGCTGGCACCTGGTGGTGCAGAGTGGGCAGGCGTTGATGCAATGGCGCTCTAACTCCAGCGGCCCGGGGAGCCTGCCCATTTTTGTCAGCGCTAATGGCGCAGTAGTTGATCAGCGTGGTAATTCCTTTTACCGGGTTGGTGCCGCACAGTGCCGCTAGACCAGGCGGGATAGCCTGCGTTTTAACGCTCAGCGCCACTAACTCGATCCGATTGACCGCCTATCAGCTTAGCGCTGGCATCTTGAAAATGCCTGCCTTTATACTTTTTGCACAGATTAAGGCAGCCGGAGGCGCGTATGTCGCAAACCTGTTATCTCATTCTCGATCAGGGTGGTCAGAGTAGCCGGGCATTAGTGATTAATGCCATGGGGCAGACGCTGGCCCATGCGGCGCAGGCTGTGGCAACACAAACGCCTGATGCTGACCGCGTTGAGCAGTGTGTTGAAGAATTGGTCGATTCGCTGCAGCAGGTCGCTGAGCAGGCGGTCGCTCAATTGACGCCAGCACAGCGCGACAATCTGGTGGCCGCCGCTCTGGTCACCCAGCGTTCCAGCATGTTGTGCTGGCAGCGTGATAACCTTGAGGCAATCACTCCCGTGATTAGCTGGCAAGACCGTCGGGCTCATCGTTGGCTTGTAGAGCAGAAAATTAATCCGCAATGGTTCCGCCATCATACCGGCTTGTATCCCAGCGCCCATTATGGCGCCAGCAAAATGCACTGGTGCTTAAACCAGGATGATCAGGTCCAGCAGGCCTTCATTGAGGGTAACTTAATGTTTGGACCATTGGCCGGTTATTTGGCCGCGCGGCTTACTCATTCGGCTGATGTTAAAGTGGATCCGGCCAATGCGCAGCGCACGGGGCTGTATAGCCTTGATCATCACGATTGGGACGCCGATCTGTTACAGCTGTTTGATATCCCTCGCAATTTACTGCCGGATATTGCCTACAGTTGTGATCATTATGGTTCGCTAACGCTGGGCGATTTAACGTTACCGCTGCAGTTGGTGAGTGGTGATCAATCTGCAGCCATTTTTGCCTATGGCCAACCGGCTGAGGGTACGGCTTATATCAATGCCGGCACGGGTGCTTTTGTGTCGGCGCTGTGGCATGGGACAAATTACCCGGAGCAATTGCTGAGAAGCATTGTTTATTTCGCAGAGCAGCCACAATTCGTTGTTGAGGGCACGGTTAATGGCGCGGGTAGTGCGTTGAATTGGGCGAAAAACCTACTGCACCTTGATGACTGCGATGAGCAGGAGGATATAAGCATCAACACCGGTGAGGTGCCATTATTTATCAACGCTGTGGGCGGGTTGGGGTCACCCTATTGGCGGGCGAACATGGTGTCCAGCTTTGTGGGGCAGGGTAGTGACCAGCAAAAATTACTGGCGGTACAGGACAGTATCAAATTTCTGTTACAAAGCAATCTGATGGTGATGCAAAGTCATGGCTTTAACCTCCAGAAAATTGTGGTTTCCGGTGGTTTATCCCAGAGTGATGTATTTTGTCGACGCTTGGCTGATTTGACGAATACACCAGTTTGGCGTCCCGAGGAAGTGGAGGCGTCGGCTCGTGGTGCCGCCTACCTGCTGGCCCAGCAAAGTAAGGTTGGGCGCGCCATTTCGGCTGCAAAGTGGTCAGAGTTGGCGGGGACTGAGTTTACACCGAGACAGGAAACCCAGCAGGCGTTGCAGCAACGATTTGAGCGTTGGCGTGCGGCCTTGCAGAATCGACTCAATGATTTTGCAGCTTAGCAGTTTTTGCTTTACTCGCTTAGTTTTAGTCGCAGGTTTCGAGTGTTGGCGATTTGAGTTCGCGGGCCAATGCTTTGGCGAATCAGTTTGACTACCTTTTCGGCGGTAGCTCGATAGCCGGTTAATTTACCGCCATATATGCTAATCCACTGTGCCGAGTGTGCACGATCACAAATTAATTGGGTTTCGCGAGAGCGTTTGAAGGCGCGCTCTTGTTGTTTTGGTAATACGCGAAGACCGGCAAAGGCATCCACCACCTTGACCTCGAAATCGGGAAAATAATATTCCAGTACTTCAAGTAGGTAATACTGCTCTGCAAGTGAAGGCTCAACCTGATCAGGATCTCCCTCAAACAGCCTTTCAGTGGTTCCGAGCAGAGTGTTACCGTACCACGGCAGCACAAATACGGCGCGTTGATCCTGTGGTGCTTCCAGATAAAAGCACTCGTTGCTGATTTGTCCTTCCAGAATAAGGTGGGTGCCCTGAACAAGGTCCACGGCGACTGTTGGTGGAGCAGGGCTAACAAGTGTGTTGACGGTATTTGCCCAGGGGCCAGTGGCGTTAATGACAACACGACTGGTCGTTTGCCGGGCTTTCCCCTGCCATTGAACAGCCAGGGTATATCCACCAACGACATGTTTTGCGTTGAGCAACTGAGCGGGCATCAGTGTATTTGCGCCGAGCTTTCTGGCGGAAGCAATAACAGCGCGCGTTAATAAACGGTCATCGGTTTGGGCGTCCGGGTAGCAGAATAGGTGTTTCAGCTGGTCGGTTTTCAGGCCGTGGAATTTAGCTGCCTCCGCGGGCTTAAGTTTTTTGTAGCGGCAGTTCACACGGTTGCCGCCAAACAGTGCATAGAGTGAAAGTCCGATGCGCAGTTGCCAGCTTTTATAGTGTGAGTTTTTATAGATTGGAATGTAAAAATTATTTCGATTTACCAGATCCGGGGCAATTTGTAAGAGTATTTCCCGTTCCTGAATACTTTCGCGAACCAGATTAAATTGACCGCTTTGTAAATAGCGCAGTCCGCCATGGATGAGTTTGCTGGATTTGCTGGAGGTGCCCGCCGCCCAGTCGTTTTTTTCCAATAGTAAAACCTGGTATCCAGCTGCCGCTGCGGCCTGGGCGACGCCCGCTCCATGAATGCCACCACCAATCACGGTGACATCGTAGTTATCTTTAAGCGGCGTATGGGTCATTAATTGCAAGCCCGCTGCATGTCGCCAATGGCAAAGGTTTCAATGTAGTTAATGCCGCGTTGGTGTAACGAATGTGCTGTTTCCGGATCGTCGATTTCATAGATGACCAGCTCGGCATTGACGTCGTGAAAGTTCACCTTTCTCGGTAAGTCGTTAATATCGACAAAAATATATTCCGGCGCCATCGCGGAAACTTCCGGTTTTTGTAAATCTTTCCAGCGCCTTAAGGCGATGCCGATAGAGTGCCAGCCTGATAGTCGCGCGTAATTCATAAACGGGACGTGAAAGCTTATGATCGTGCATTGTCGGGCAACGGGCGCCAGCGTTTCGATGATGCGTCGATAACAGGTTTCAATGCCATGAAAATCAATCGTGATTGACTTTACTTCGATAAAGGCCTGCACCTGCGGGTGTTGCTCGATCAATTTGACAAGATCCGATAGCGGCTCGATGGTTTGTCCGATAAAGGTGTCGCCGAGTCGTTGAGGTTCGTGATTAGCGGCTTTGGCTAGTCGGTCAGAAAGATGGTCGTGAACGGCGCCTTTCAGGCCCGTACAGGGCTTTAATTTCCGATCATGGTAAAGCACTGGTTGCAGGTCGGCGCTAAGCTGCACATCTGTTTCGATAAACCTTGCTCCGGCCTCTAGCGCCTTCTGGTGGGCGAGCAGCGTATTTTCTGGATAGCGCTGTTGGTAGCCTCGGTGGGCGACAAGTTTGATGCCAAGCATAGAATCTGAAGCCTCCATGATTGAGACCAGTATGAGGGATATTATCGGTCTGTTCCAGCGTCAATGTGGCGCATTCGGCTAGCTGATCTAGGAGGTGAGTCTCCGGTTATCGAGGCAAGTGATCAGTCTCAAATGAAGAGGAAGTAAGGACTAGAATACTGGCTAAAATGTTAGCTCTTGATTTTATATTGAGGCGGCGAAGGGGGTGACTAACTCTGAGAATGGCAAAGAGGTCGTGATGCCAGCCGCATTACCTGGCTTGATGGTGACCTGGGTAAGTAAACCGCTATCAGTTATTCTGGATATTCGTTAAAGGTGGTGATGTCGTCGTCGCAGGACCAGTCCGCCCGTGAGCCATAGAAAATACGTGCTTCGGGGCTAATGCTTGGTTCATGGTCGAGGCTGCCAGCCGGTAAAATCACCATGCCCATTTGAGGAAAATGCCTGGGTAGGGGGCTGCCGCACTCACTGCAAAAGACATTTGTAAAACGCTTTGCGGCGGGTACTTTATAACTTTTAATGAGGCCTGTTCCCTTTAACCAGTTAATGCCCGTGCTTTTGATAAGAATGTTGCTGGCATGCCCGCTGCCGGTAGCTTTTCGACAGCGCAAGCAATGACAATGGTAGAAGGCGGTAGTTTGGCCTTCGATGGTATAGGTGACTTGCCCACATAGGCAGCTGCCGGAGAGTGTTGGCATAAATAACCTCCTAACGATGGCTACTGGCTTTATTGTAGAGCTTTAAGTTTAAACCTTGTTTGCCTGTGTTGGCAGGCGGCTTTAGTATAATCACCAGAAAGGTCGAGGAGGGGCTAAGATGAAATTTTTACGGATCGGTAAGTTATCATTTGCTAAAGCAGCGTTATCAGTTTTTCTGTTATGTCTATCAAGCTGGGTGAGCGCTCAGAACGAGCCGCAGATGCAGCACATGATGGAGATGATGCAAAAAGCTCAGGCCTGTATGGCCAAGATACCGCCTGAGCAACTTGATGCGATGGCTAACCAGGCGAGACAGATGGAGGCGGAAATAAAGCAGCTTTGTGCGGCAGGGAAACGCAGCGAGGCGCAAAATCGAGGCATTAAATACGGTCTGGAGTTGTCACAAAGCTCGGTGGCTAAAGAGATGCGTAAATGCAGCAAAATGATGTCCGGTGCAATGGCGCATATGGGGTCCAGTATTATGCCGGGGATGGGGTTTCCTGATAGCCGAGAGTTAGAAAATAAGCATATCTGTGATAGCTACTAATGGGGTTATTCTGAGCGCATGTTTGGCTGCTTAGTGAAAGATGGCAATTTATTTTGAAGAGCAAGATCCGGTGAGTCCAGGTCTGACTCCAATTCTGGGTTAATCGGTAAGGGCTGCTGAGGATCAGAAACCTCGTCTTCGGTTTTTTGAATGCCAATGCGATAGGCCGCAAAGCCAGGTTGTACCACCTGGTTGACAGCCATGCCTAAAATCCGGCCTGCATAGGGTGCGCGGATTTCACTGCGTACGTTAGTAATTGGGTTGGTGACTGTGCCGAGCAACTCATCTTCTTTCACCCGCTTGCCGAGTTTTACTTTGCTGAACAGAATGCCACCACGATCCGTGCGTACCCACACAGATTGATAATAAACGGGCTCTGGAGCCCCCCATAAACTGGTTTTTTTAGCCATTTTTAAACTCGCCAAGAGCGTCTGAATACCTTTCACACCATGACTAACGGCATCCTCTTCCAGGTGTGTTGAACCGCCAGCTTCCAGTGTTACGGCTGGAATGCCATTGTCGGTGGCGGCGCGGCGTAAGGTGCCGGTTGCGCCAACACTATGCAGAACCGCTGTTGCCCCAAAACCCTGTGTCAGTTTAACAACGTCTGGCTGTGTCAGGTCGGCACGTAATTGTGGAAGATTAACGCGGTGAAATGAGCCGGTATGAAGGTCGACCAGCGCATCACAATGGCTGATCACTTCACGGAAAAAAGAGTAGGCGATACGCGCGGCAGAGCTGCCCTGCGGGTTGCCGGGGAAAAAGCGGTTTAAATCGCGGCGATCGGGTAAATAACGTGAGCTTCGGTGGAAACCCTGCAGATTGACGATCGGTACGCCAATCACCGTGCCCTTTAGGGTTTCTGCCTCAAGTGCGTACATCACACGACGGACAGTTTCGATGCCATTTAGCTCGTCACCGTGTACGGCTGCGGTGAGGCATAGAGTAGGGCCGCTTGTTGCGCCATTGACCACCAATACCGGCGTGGGCGAAGCAATGCCCTCAAAGGATTGGCTCGGCGACCAGGCCAGACGAGTGCTGGTACCGGGTAACACTTGGTTGCCCAGCAGGATAAGTGGAGTGGTCGCTGTAGCAGGTTCTATAGCCGGTATGGAGCCTGTATCGGGCCCGCTTGCGGGCTCGGTTTTTGGCTCAACCACCGGTTTTTCAAGGTCAATACTTTGTGCCTTTGGCAGGCTTAATGTGATGGGTTTTGAACTGATGGTTTGTTCTTCGGCCGCGTTGTTCGCAGTGCTTTCACTTGCTGTTGTCTGTGCTGCGTATAAGCCCTGAAACAGGCAAAGGCTTAATGACGCAAACAGGATGGCATTTTTGGATAGTCGCTTGATGTTATAAAGGTCAATGCAATGTTGAGACATAACTGCTGTCAGAAAAGGCCCTTTGGCTGTTTTGACCAACGGTATTTATAAAAGGTGGTCATCAAATTATAGTCGGAATCTTTAATTCTGCTGTTTGTTTTTACAGCGAAAATTGATCGCCGCAAGGGCCATCGATGCTGTTAGAATGCGCGGCCCTATGCTGGTTCCATAAACTCTCAGGTTAGTTTTTTTATGTGGTTTAAAAATTTACAGGTTTACCGTTTTACCAAGCCTTTCACTCTGGCTGCGGAAGAATTGAGTGAGACATTAGCGGAGAAAGCGTTTCAGCCCTGTGCCGGGCAAGATATATTGAAGTTGGGTTGGGTGCCGCCATTAGGGCGTTTTGGCAGTGAGTTTGTACATGCCAATAATGGCTATATGATGGTTTGCGCCAAACGCCAGGAAAAGGTGTTACCACCCGCAGTGATTCGTGATGAGCTTGAAGAACGCCTACTGGCCTTAGAAGAAAATGAAGATCGTAAAGTGGGTCGTAAGGAGCGTAATCAGTTAAAGGATGAGGTGATGTTTGATTTATTGCCTCGTGCTTTTGTTCGCTCCAGTCAGCAGTTTGCCTATATCGATACCCATGACAATTTACTGGTTGTGAATGCGGCATCGGTAAAGCGTGCTGAAGAAATGATTGGTTTATTGCGTGAAGCGGTCGGTGCGCTGTCGCTGATTCCTCTGACACCTAAAAACTTGCCCATCCAAACCATGACGGACTGGATTGAAAAGGGCCAGGTGGCAGCTGGCTTTGAATTGGGTCAAGCCTGTGAATTACGGGATAACAGCGATACCAGTAGTGTGATTCGCTGTACCAACCTGAATTTGGAATCCGAGGAAATTAACAATCACATTAAAGCCAGTATGCATGCCAGTAAACTTGCCTTGAGTTGGCAGGAGCGTGTTGAGTGCGTGGTGGATGATAAACTGGCCGTTAAGCGCCTGCGCTTTACCGATGTGGTGCAGGAAAAAGCCGATGAGGTGGAGGCACAGGATTTTGCCGAACAGTTTGATGTCGACTTTTCAATTATGACGCTGGAGCTGTCGGCTTTCATTAAAGCATTATTAGAAGCCTTTGGTGGCGAGGCCGATGAAGGTTCTGCCTGAGTACGATTTTCAGGTTATCGACCATGTGGCAGCGAATTAACTTTTGAGTAATGGTATGAGACTTTTTCTGGCTCCCATGCAGGGTGTTGTTGATCACCCCATGCGGGAAATGCTCACTGGTATTGGTGGTTACGACCGTTGTGTGACGGAGTTTATTCGTGTCACCAATACTCGCTTTCCGGAAAAGGTCTTCAAACGTTATTGTCCTGAGTTATTACAGGGCGGTAAAACGCTGGCCGGCACTCCTGTGTATATTCAATTGTTGGGCGGCGATCCTCACTGGCTGTCGCAAAATGCCGCTAAAGCGGCGCGCTTGGGAGCGCATGGTATTGATCTCAATTTCGGTTGCCCCGCTAAGATTGTTAACCGTAATGATGGTGGTTCAGTATTACTCAAAGAGCCCTCTCGAGTAGCCGGTATTGTTCGTGCGGTGCGTGATGCGGTTGATCCGGCGGTGCCAGTGACGGCCAAAATTCGCTTGGGATTTAGTGATGCCAGTTTGTTGTCGGAGATTGCTGGTGGCATAGAAGCGGCAGGGGCCAGCGAGTTGTGTATCCATGCACGAACCCGCGAAGACGGCTACAAGCCGCCCGCTTACTGGCAACACATTAATGCAGTTCGCCAACAGCTTTCTATTCCTGTGATTGCCAATGGCGAAATTTGGGCCCCGGCTGACGCTCTGGAAGCTCAACGTCAAAGTGGCTGCACCGATTTGATGTTAGGGCGAGGAGCGCTGGCCTGTCCTGATTTGGCGCGAGCGATTAAGCAACAGGCGGTGGGGGTCGTACCGGAGTTGATGCCTTGGTCGGATGTACTGGAAGGTTTAACGGACTTTTTTGAAAACGCTGATCAACCTTGCCCCAAGTATATCGGTAACCGGACAAAGCAGTGGTTATCCTATTTGCGGCGCCAATATCCCGGTGCTGAGTTGCTTTTTCAACGAATTAAACGCTTAGGTACCGTTGCGGAAATTCTTGCCGCGATAGATACTCACCGTAGCTTGGACGTTGAGGCTTTGTGAGTGACCTATGGCGACACTTTATTATTTTCACGATCCCATGTGCAGCTGGTGCTGGGGCTACCGTCCTGTCTGGCAAGCACTAAAGGAGGCGTTGCCAGCCGGGTTACAGGTTGAAAATATTGTCGGAGGCTTGGCTGAAGATACGGACCAATTAATGCCGATTGAACTGCAGGAGCATATAAAAAGCCATTGGCGACACATAGAAAGTGAATTAGGCACGTTCTTCAATTTTGATTTCTGGGCTAAAAATCAACCGAGGCGTTCCACTTATCAGGCCTGTAGAGCGGTGCTGTGTGCGCGTCGAGAGGGGCTGGAAGAGGCAATGATTGAAGCGATTCAGCGTGCCTATTATGTGCGAGCGATGAACCCGTCAGATAACGATGTTTTGCAACGGCTGGCCCGTGAAATTGGTTTGAACGAAGAACAGTTCTGCGAAGCGATGCGTTCGGCTGATGTCAACCAGCAGTTACTGGAGCAGGTTGAGTTTTCCCGTAGGATAAATACCAGCGGTTTCCCGTCGCTATTTTTGTTTGTCGATGAAGGTGACGAGGGCAACCGAGCGTTGCCCATCGCGATAAACTATAAGGATTACCGATCCACGTTGGATCAAATAGTCAGCTATCTTTAAGCTTGGTTAGCAAAGCGACCCTGCAGGTACTCAACGATAGCGTTAGAGTCGTACAGCCACTCCACCTTGTCATTTTCTTCAATACGCAGGCAAGGCACCTTGATTTTGCCGCCCTGTTCCAGCAGTTCCTGACGAATCTTTTCATCATTTTTGGCATCGCGCGTTTCAACCTTCAGCGAGTGGCGTTTGAAGCAACGACGTACCTTGATGCAGAAAGGGCATGCTTTGAATTGATACAAAGATAAACCGGCCGTTTGCTGGTCGATTTGCTGCTGCAGGTCTACTGGACGTTTTACACCGCGAGGAGTGGTGATCCAGTTGAGGAATAACAGGATGGGAGCCAGGATCATTCTTACAATGCGCATGTCTGTAAATACCTAAGTTGTTGGTTGAGTTATAAAAACAGGGCGCGAATCCTAACATAGATTACTGGTTTTTTGAAGGTTGTAGCCGCTTAGCTATGCGCAGCCCACAGCACGAATTTTTTATCGCTGGCCAGCGTTTTAACCTGCTTAAAATGCTTTTTCAACTCAAGGTGATAACCCAAGTGGCGGTTGCCAATGATATAGAGTTTACCGCTCGGTTTTAGCACCCGTGCGCTGTCGCGGAACATCTGCCGGGCAATCTGAATCCCAACGGCCTGTTGTTGGTGAAAGGGCGGGTTGCAGAGCACGGCGTCCACACTGTGTTTTTCGAAGCCCTGTAGACAGTGGTTTTGTTGCAGCGTAGCACGCTCGGCTACATCCATTGCTTTAACGGCGCAGCGGGTGGCGTAGATAGCGTGGCAGGATTCATCGACAAAACTCATGTGCAGCTGAGGGTGTTTTTTCAGCGCCGTCAGCCCCAGCAGGCCATTACCACAGCCCAAATCGATGGCACTTTCTGTGTCACTTAAATCTGGAAAGTGTTGCAGGAAAAAGCGACTGCCTTGATCCAGTTTCCCCGCGGCAAAGACATTGGGCGTATCAAAGACTGTCAGTCCAGTTTCTGGTTGTTGACGGGCAATAGCCAGCGTGGGCTTTTTTGCGCCACCGCGGGTGAAACCGAGCAGCAGGCGGGCCTTCTTTTTAGCCAGTGTGGTCGTGGTATTTTCCAAATGTTGTTCAAAGAGTTTGAAAAAATTACTGCTGAGATATTTCACCATGGCGCCTATGGCCACAGGAGTGCCTGCCGGTAAATAGTGATTGAGCATCTGCAATTGGAATTCAAAGTAACGCGTGTTTTTAGGCAGTTTTATGATTGCCAGTGGGGCCGGCGGTAACGCACTGACGCTATCCAGTTGCTGAATATTGGTATCGAGCTGGTTGATTTGCTGGTTAGTTAAAGTCGCCTGTTGGCTGACGAAGGAATCATTAATGGTAGTTGGGTTTTGTTGATGAAGCGAAAGGCTCAGGGCGCCAAAATTGTCGTTAAAAATTAACGGTTGTTGAGTCTCGTTAAAATGCTCGTGTAGATACTGCAGCAGGTATTCATCGGCCGCATCCCAGGCGCGCAGGGTATGGCTATTGTCGCGTGGTAAACGCTCCAGCTGGAGTGTGTCGAAGGGACTGGTGAGTTGGTTGGGGGCGTTCATCAATTACGTCGATTTAGGGAATAGGTTACTTTGTCCCAGTGGGTGACTACTAACCTGCAAAACCTTTGAAATAAGTTTTAATAGATTGAGAAATCCGCTGCCCTTAACACTATTGGTGTTGCGGTACCAAGAAATTTGTTTTTTTTAAAAGGGAAAGACCCATGAGAATAGATATCGTGGTCACTATATTTAAGGTGAATTCGGAGTATTCTAGTGGCGTCATATCAGTGGTTTCGGTGGGCTTCTGTATGCTAAAAAGGATTTGGACCGCAAAGATTAACTAATAAAACAATCAAGTAATGAAGCGTTTCGGTATATTCAGCGTTCATTTCAAGAGCTCGTTAAGAGTTTTAAGCAATAGTACGCTCGAGTTGACTGATTCTCAAGCTGTGCTTCCATGAAGAAGTTAGCGGTTTTTCCTGTAGGCTTTTCTGCGTGCCGCTTTCTTGGCGGCTTTTTTGGCTTCCTTATCAGCGCGAATAACTTCTACGTTGACCTTTTCGGCCTCCGTCATTTCAGGGGTTTCAAGCGTGAGCAGGCCCAGCGTGCCGGCGCGTAATTCAGTGATAAATATTTTTGATACGCGATCCAGGTCAACTTGTCCGCCACCGCGTAAACAGCCGCGTTTTTGGCCGATGGCCTCAAGCATTTCCAGCTCGCTGTTGGGCAAGCTATCCAGCTCGTAACGCTCAAGTAGCCGCTCGGGATAATGCTTGGCCATAAAGTCAACAGCATAAAAGGCGACATCGGTGTAATCCATGGCGGTGTCGCGAATGGCGCCGGTGGCGGCGAGGCGATAGCCACTATTTTTATTTTCTACGTTGGGCCACATCACACCGGGGGTGTCGGACAGGGTGATGCCGTCGTCGAGCTTGATACGCTGTTGAGCCTTGGTGACGGCAGGTTCATTGCCGGTTTTGGCGATGATACGGCCGGCCAGAGTGTTGATCAGGGTGGATTTGCCAACGTTAGGAATGCCGACAATCATGGTGTGGATGGTCTTTTCATTCTTGACCTTGTTAGGCATCATTTTGCGACACAGGTCCATCAACTGCAGGGCTTTTTCTGGCTGGTCAGTGCGAATGGCCAGGGTTTTAACGCCCTGTTGTTTCTCCAGATATGCCTGCCATAAAGCCGTGGCTTCCGGGTCGGCGAGGTCGGTTTTACTGAGTACCTTGATACAGGGTTTATCGCCACGAATTTCTGCCAGCAGGGGGTTTTCACTGCTGAAGGGAATGCGTGCGTCCAGGACTTCAATCAGGATGTCAACGCCGGGCAGGGCTTCCTGGATCTGTTTGCTGGCCTTGTGCATATGGCCGGGGAACCACTGTATTTGCATGCTGTGCTCTAAGTCGGAATAGATGAGGTGCCCTCTCAAAACAAGTAAGAGATCTTTTACTGGCTATATGTAAAAGATTTCTCCCTGTGGTCGAAATGACACGGGTTTGTTTTTTGTTATAACAGGGTGATTTTATCTTTTTCGATTTTAATCAGGCGCTGCTTGTAGAGTGATCCCAGTGCCCGTTTGTAACTGGCTTTGCTGGCGTTAAATTTTTTGTAAATGGCCTCCGGCGTGCTTTTATCGGTCAATGTTGAGGTGCCGCTGTTAGCTTTTAAATCATCTAAAATTTGCTGAGATAACTCGTCGCGCGCTTCCTGGCCTTGTAACTGTAAACACAGCGTGACTTTTTTGTCGTGACGGATTTCCTTCACAAAACCTTTGAGACGATCACCAATATTAATCGGTTGCAGAATGTCTTGATGGAATAGCAGGCCCAGGCAACGGTTTTCGATGATGCCCATGTAGCCCAGGTCCGTGCGTTGGTAAATTAAAAACTCAACGGGCTGGTTAGGCGATAGATAGAGGGCTTTTTCCTTAAAGTGGCGGCCAATTTTGGTGGAACCGGTAATGCGGTTGGTTTGCGCATCAATAAAGGCAAATACCGGGTAACGCTGACCGACTTCCATAGGTTGCACTTGCTCGCCAAAGGGCACCAGCAAGTCCTTGCTCAGACCCCAGTCCACAAAAGCGCCAATCGGCGTGGTGGAAACAACCTTGAGATGGGCACATTCTCCGACCATGACCTTGGGAGTTTCGGTGGTGGCAATAAGACGGTCTTCGGAGTCCAGATAAATAAACACGTCCAATGAATCACCCACTTTGATACCCTTAGGAACATAGCGGATCGGCAATAAAATGCTATCCAGATTTTCGCCGTCCAGATAGAGACCGAAATCGACTTCGCGGATAACGGTTAGGTGGTTGATTTTGCCGATGTCTGCCATGAAGGGACTACTCTGTGTTTGAATATCTGGTAAGTTGGAACCTTAGCTCCATGCCAAGCGCTTTGGCTGACAAGTTTATTCGAGTTGCGGTTCAGGTGCGACAAACAATTCTATCAAATTATCAGGTAAGACCATGAATTCACTCTACTGTGGTTTGGGAGATGCTGAATCGACTTTTAAGGTTTATATCGCTAATCGTCCACCGCTGGATGAGTATCAGCAACTGACCAGCATGTTTGCGCTGCCGTCAGGTGAAATTGCACGTATTGCACAACTGACAGGCAATCATTGGCGCAAGATTTTTAATGTTTACGCCAAGCTGGTTTTTGATCTGGATTCGCAGGGATTGGCCTCCTGGCAACAATACCGAGAGGACTTTCTGCTGCAAAAGCACTCTAAACAGGCGTTACTGTTTAGCAAGCCAGACTTGGGTCAGTCGGGGCTGCATTTGGTGATGGGGCGCAGCTATGCGAAAACGCTTGAGCTGGAGGCAAAACTGCTGGCTGTTGATGCTGATTTTCAAGTTGATCCAAATAAGCGACTGATCGTGACACCTTATTTTGACTATCGTCAGCTGAGTAATGAGAAACTGGCGCGCCTGAGGTCTTTAATTGTTAGCTTGAGTAGTGGATTGAGTGACTAAACAACGGTTGCTGCTAATCATTTTTTTGTTGCCAGTCCTGTTACTGCTGGGGGCTTATCTTGCCTGGCCTGTTTGGACTACACCACTGGCCAGCGTGCTGTTGAAGGGTGCCGGTATTGAGTTAGTTTCTGCTCAAATCAGTCGGCCGAAATTGCAGCATCAGTTACAGCAATTGGCTATTCGAGATCTACAGTTGCGCTATCACACGGATGAATACCGCGCGATGGTGCGTGTGCCAGAGGTGACCATAGATTATGCCTGGCAGGCACTGTTGGCTGGGCAACTGAGTAAGGTTCACCTGCCGGATGCACAGATTCAGCTGATAGAGGTGAAAAACACGCGGGTAGCGGTTGCAGAGCAACCGTTGCCGTTGACGGAATTGCTGCCCAGCCAGCTGTTCTCGCAACTGCCGGTTTCCAGACTACAGATAGATCGACTGACGCTGAGCTTGCCTGAGCATTTTGGCGTGGGTGATTTAACGGGTCCCTTAAATATTGAGGATGGGCAGCTGACAGTGCAGCTCACTCATGCTGAATCACTGGCTAAGCTACCAACATTTCAATTTGAGCTAGTGATTGATAAGCGCAACAGGCTGCAATTGGATTTTCAACATGATGGACAAGCGGTTGCCAGGATCACTAGCGATATTGAAGGGCAGCAAATAGCGGGTGAGTTATTGATTAATCTGCAGGCTGGGGGCGTACTTTTGAAACAGCTTGGGCTGCTCGCGAAGAATGACCAGTTAAGTGGGCAGGCCGTATTTTCCTGGCAATTGCCGTTGCCGGAACAGCTGGCTAGCAATGACTTGGCGCTGACGGCTGATTTCCACAGTGATGTTCAGTTAAAAGGCCTGCAATTGAGGGAAATTAATGCTGGTTTGTTGAGCTTTACTGGCGCTGGGCAGGTACAGCTGACACGCTCGGTAACCGCGTTAACGTTTGAGGCGGGTAGTCTATTAAAGTTGAGCCAGCTGAAAACACCGGATCTTGACGTGAAAAATCTGGTCGCGACCGTTCCCACTGCGTTTTCAGTGCAGCTCCAGCCCGAGCAGCTTAACCTGCCTGGGCTTCTAATCAAGCTGCCAGCTACCGAGGTTTACTGGCAGCAGCAAGCCATCCGCTTTAAGTCGGCGAATATCAACCTTCAAAACCTGGTGGTGGGGTTTCAGGGCCAGCAACCGCTCAGCAGCACGGTTAGCTTATCCCTGTTGGGGTTGAGCACGGATAGTGATGATTTACACGTTAAGCCACTGAATATGCGGGGCCGATGGCTACTGGAGGGTGATCAACTTAAGGGTAATCTGCAGCTTAATGATAGCGCCGACCTGGTGACTGTTCGTAGCACAATGCGACATAACCTTAACACCGGCAAAGGGCAGCTGGATTCGCGATTGGACACGCTTCGCTTTACCCAGTCAAAAAGCTTTCTGCCACGCCTGTTTAAAAATTGGTCTCAGCCCTTCGATTTATTTGAAGGTGAGGTGGACATGACGAGTCTGATTACCTGGGGTGGCCGGGAGCTTGATATCCAGGGGGTGCTAAGGCTTAACAATATTGGCGGTTTTTATGACAGCAATTTATTTCGTGGATTAAACGCGGAAGTAACAATTAACGGCCCGTTGCAAGAACCGGTTATCGTGACTGAAAAGCTCACGGTTAGCAGTCTGGATGTGGGATTGCCGATCAATAATATTGAGCTGGCTCTGCATGCTTCCATTGATAGTGTCCAAATCAAAGACTTTCAGGCCGAACTATTAGGAGGGCAGGTGGGTCAGAGCCTTATCCAATATGGTTTAAAGCAAGATACTAATGAGCTACGGGTTCAGATTAACGGTATTCAGCTGAATGAGCTATTAAGTCTCGAAGCAGGTATCGAGGGCCTTGGCACCTTAGATGGTGAGTTGCCTGTTCGTGTTACCCCTGGCGGTATTAGTGTTCCTTTGGGCGAACTAAAAGCGCGTGCTCCCGGCGGCTTTATCAAGTATCAAGGAGCTAAGTCGATGGGGGATGCGGTGGCCGATGTGGGGGTTGGTTTTGCGCTGGAGGCGCTGGAGAATTTCCACTACGAGGTACTGGATGTTAAAGCTAGCTACAATGAAAGTGGTCAATTGCGGTTGGAAACATCGTTATTGGGGCGTAATCCGGATATGCGCGAGAAACGACCGGTTCGCTACAATATCAATATTCAGGAAAATATTCCGGCCTTGATTAAAAGTCTCAAACTGACTCAGCAAATCAGTGATGATATTGAGCGCCGCATACAGGCGTTTTATAAAAATAAAGATAAGGAATAGGACGATGGAGTTCATTAAACCTGCGTTAATGGCAGGTGCATTTGTTTTGAGTTTTTCGGTGTTGAGCGCCTGTACGCCAACGGTAAAAGTCGCCACCGATGATCCGATTACGATCAACCTTAATGTGAATATTCAGCATGAAATTCGCGTCAAGGTTGATAAAGAACTTGATGATCTACTGTCCGATGACAGTGGGCTGTTTTAAAAAATATAGATTGAGTTATACAAAGTTTTAGGGAGTAGACATGAACAAGATGTTAATGCGCGGTGGCTTGTTTATCGCCAGTCTGTTTTTTTGCATGAGCGCCTTTAGCCTGACGTTGGATGAAGCCAAGCAGCAGGGCCTGGTGGGTGAGCAGCCTAACGGTATGCTAGGACTTGTTGATGGGGGTTCTCCACAAGCTAAGGCCTTGGCTAAGGTAATTAATGGTAAACGCAAGGCCGCTTATATTGATATTGCCCAGCGTAACGGCACTGATCTTGCCGTTGTTCAAAAGTTAGCGGGTGAAAAAGCCATGGCAAAAACGCCTGCCGGGCAATATATCAAGGTTGATGGACAGTGGCAGCAGGTTCGCTAGCTGTCTGCGGGGAAGGGCGAAGTAATTTTTGAGGTGGTGTGTTAGACTCGCGATTTTATTTTATTGATTAATTTTGAGTGAGTCGTATGTCAGATAAATACCCAACCCTTGAAGATAAAGTTAGCTACGGCATTGGCCGACAAATGGGCAAGCAACTAGCGGGAAACCCGCTGGATCGCGTTGAAATTGAAGCCGTTGTTGACGGTTTGCGCAGCGCCTTTCATGGCGAAGATGGCGAGCTTTCTCCAGAAGTGTTAAAAGCCGCTTTTGAAGAAATGAACCAAATGCTGCAGGAGCGTCAGGCTGAGCAGGCTAAGGTCTTTATTGCCGAGGGTGAAAAATTCCTGAGCGAAAATGCGGCTCGTGAAGAGGTGACGGTTACCGACAGTGGGTTACAATTTGAAATCCTTAATGAAGGTGATGGCGATAAGCCGGCGGAAACGTCTCGCGTTCGTACACACTACCATGGCACACTGATTGACGGCTCTGTCTTTGACAGTTCCTATGAGCGCGGCGAGCCAGCTGAATTCCCTGTTAACGGTGTTATCCCAGGCTGGACTGAAGCATTGCAGCTGATGCCTGTTGGTTCCAAGTGGCGTTTGTACGTACCTTCCGTTCTGGCTTACGGTGAGCACGGTGCCGGTGATCGCATCGCACCACACAGCACGTTGATTTTTGATGTTGAACTGCTGGATATCGTTGCCTAGTCAGCGCTTGCAGATTGCCGGGGAGTCCCGCTCCCTGGCAGCCTTGTGTTAATTTATGCTTCCTGTTCTGTATTCCTTCCGGCGTTGCCCCTACGCCATGCGTGCGCGATTGGCGATTCAAGTAGCTGATATTCAAGTCGAGTTGCGCGAAGTTGTGTTAAAAAACAAACCGGCTGAATTATTAGCGGCTTCTTCCAAGGGCACGGTACCGGTACTGGTTTTACCCGATGGGCAGGTGGTTGATGAAAGTCGCGATATTATGCTGTGGGCACTTGAACAGAATGACCCTCAGAATTGGTTGCAAAACAGTTCTCAGGCAAATCAGCTGATTGGCGCCAATGATGTTGAATTTAAGCCCAGTTTAGACGGTTATAAATACGCAGAGCGTTATCCAGAGAGTGCCGAGCTTTATCGTCAGCAGGCCGAAGTGTTTTTACAGCGGCTGGAATACGGCCTTGCTCAGAACGCTTATCTGTTGAGTGATCACATAAGCCTTGCGGATATGGCTATCTTCCCCTTTGTTCGTCAGTTTGCGCATGTCGACCGGGCGTGGTTTGATCAGGCTGATTACCCACACTTGCAAAACTGGTTGAGTGGTTTTTTACAGGCAGATAACTTTTTACGTGTCATGGAGAAATACCCGCCCTGGCAGCCGGGGGCGCCTATTCAGCATTTCCCTTGAGCAATCAGGACGTCTCCAAACAGTGCTAGAGATCGGGATATCACCTGCCACTGTACCCACTCAGTCAAGTGTCAGTCTTACTGAACGCTGTTAACCCGCACCGTGGCATTTTTTGAATTTTTTGCCGCTACCACACCAGCAGGGTTCATTACGTTTAGGTTTGGCGATGGTTTTCCCTGTTGTGTCGAATAGATCGCCATCCACGTAGTACCAGCGGCCATTTTCTTTAACGAAGCGAGAGCGCTCGTGGAGAAAGCCTGATTGGCCCGCTTCAGCCCAGGTGGCGACAAACTCCACTGTGCCGCGTTCATCATCAGCCAGGCCTTTCTCGCATTGGCGTACCTGTAAACCTAGCCATTGGGTGTTGTGTAGTGCTCCTTCCAGCAGTTCGCGATCCTGTGGCTGACGTTTTGCGCTATGTAGCGTATCGATAAGATAATCGATATTATCGGTGCTAAAGGCGCTATAGCGAGAGCGCATCAGAGCTTCGGCAGTATCGGCGTATGCCACGCCGGCTAAGAGTGGTTGGCAGCAGTTTTCAAAGGTTTGTTGGCTACCACATGGGCAGGGAGCGGTGGCGTCAGGCATATAGAATGTTCCTAAAGGTTAACTTTGCCTCGCAGGGATTTGGTGTATCCGCGCTTGGTTTTGCTGTCCATACGTTTTTTGCGAGCGTTCAGTGATGGTTTAGTGGCATGGCGGGTTTTGTTGACCTGACTGATGCTACGGATCAGTATTTGCAAGCGATGCAACGCGTCGGCCCGGTTTTTTTCCTGGGTGCGAAATTGTTGTGCTTTGATGATCAATACACCTTCTTTGGTAATGCGAGAATCACGCAGTGCCAGCAGGCGCGCTTTCCACTCATCCGGCAGTGAGGAGGCTTGAATGTCAAAGCGCAGGTGGATGGCCGATGAAACCTTGTTAACATTTTGTCCACCAGCGCCCTGGGCGCGGATGGCACTGATATCAACTTCATCATCGGCGAGTTGGACGTGGTGGTTAATAATAATCATAGTGTTAACCAGTGTTGCTGTTGTTTGCTTTACTCTGTTTGCTCAGCGACAGGTAATTCCGTTTTACGTTGTTTGATTTGCTCGATGTGCTGCAGAGTTTGCTGATAATTACGCAGAGGGAAGTAGTGGAATACCTCTTTATCTTCCGTATTGACCAATATCACTAAACCGCGTTTCGGGTACAACCAGTAACGGCTGTTTTCATCGATTTGAATTGTCTGTTCGGCTTCCCCAAACAGGTTTTTCAGCATGTCGACTTCGGTATCCACGGCGGGTGAGTAAGACATTTCATCAATGGTCATAAGCAGCGCACGCTCAAAGTCCTCTTCACTGATGCGCATTTGGTGGCTGCCACTGGGGGTAGCGTCAAGCGATGTGCTGTTTTCGGCAAACTGCTTTAACTGTGCCTGACTGGCCTCCAGGTTGAAAATTACACGTGCCTGAAATGGACCAATTTTGACCTTGCCAAGGAACGACTCTAATTTAAAAACACCCTCTGGTGAGCGAAATAGCGCAATCTGTGGGGCAACTTTCCAGAGCTGTTTAACTTCTGCAACGGTGCTCTTACCTATTTCAATATCAAGAACCCGTGTGTTGCCCTCAGGGGTTATTTCAATCTGCCAAGGTAACTGCTTGGCCGCCTCTTGCTTGTTAAGTGGTTCAGGGCCGAAAAATACGTTAATGGTGCCGACGATGATTACAATTAGCGCGATAATAAGGAGACTTTTTTTCATATTTGTTGCTCAGTACTTGTCTGTCAATGGCGGTTATAAGGCGGGCATTTTAGCCGATTTGACCGTTTATTGCTGGTATAATGCCCAAGATTTAAAAGTTTGTCATTTCGACGCAGCTTAAATCCGTTTTGCAGGGTGTGTCAGTTGATTGAGGAGAAAAATGAGTGCCAAAGGCGAGTGAATTAAAAAAGGGCATGGTCGTTGAGGTTAATGATGCGTTGTATGTGGTCAAGCAGGTGGAGGCTAAAAGCCCTTCATCACGAGGTGCTTCAACGCTTTATAAGGTGCGTTTTACGCAACTGCAAACCAAGCAAAAACTGGATGAGTCCTTCAAGGGCGATGATTTTCTGAAAGATGCGGACTGTCAACGTATTGCATTGCAATACTCCTATCAGGACGGCGATAGTTTGATGTTTATGAATATGGAGGATTACAGCCAATACGGACTTAATCAGGATGATCTGGACGGCCAGTTAGAGTACCTCAGTGAAGGGCTTGAGGGGATTGTTGGGTTGTTACTGGATGACGTGCTGCTGGGTATTGAATTACCACAGGCCGTGCTGTTGACTATCACCGATACGGCGCCGGGTATTAAAGGTTCGACGGCAACGGGGCGTACCAAACCAGCACAACTTTCGACGGGGCTTGAGGTGCAAGTGCCAGAGTACCTGGAGCCCGGTGAGGTGATTAAAGTGAATACCGGTAATGGCAAGTTTATATCTCGTGCGTAAGGCTACCCATCCGTATTAATCCATAAAAACTATGTCAGTATTTTTTACACGACCTTTATTTTTCCTGGTGAGTGTTTTTCTAACATGATGATTTAAATACTTTTTGTTGGGTTGGCATTGAGTTTGCTTTATTACCTGTTAGAAGAATTAAGAATAAGGTGCATTGCACTCAGGAAAGATTCTTTAAACCCGCCTCGGCGGGTTTTTTTATGCCTGTGCGTTTCTAATCGAATGTCACCCTGTCGGATGGAATAAGGAGACGTTAGGGCGCTTATTGCGCTGCGCAAATGACTTCCAGAAACTCATCGCCGTAACGATCCAGCTTAGCTTGCCCAATGCCGGTGATATTTAATAGTTCGGCGACGGTGGTGGGGCGGTACTGCATCATTTCCATTAATGTTGCATCGTGGAAAATAACATAGGGTGGCACATCGTGTTCTTCGGCCAATTCCTTGCGGCATGAACGCAGCGCTTCCCACAGGGCGCGATCAGCATCACTGACGTCCTCGGCAAGCCCCGTTTTACGCTGTGACGCACGGCGTGATGTCTGCAGCTGCGGTTCGGGTAAGTCTTCGCGCAGGAACAGAGTCATTTCACTACGCAGTAATGGGCGGCTTTTTTCGGTTAGGTGCAAGGCGCCAAATTGTTCGACATCGGACTTTATAAAGCCCTGTACCATCAACTGACGAATCACGGAACGCCATTTTTGCTCACTATAGTCACGACCGATGCCAAAGGTGCTGAGTTCCTCATGGTGATGCTGCTTAACCTTAGGAGTACTGCGTCCTACGAGTACGTCGATGACGTGTCCGGCGCCAAAGCGTTGGCCGGTGCGGTAGATGCACGATAATAATTTTTGCGCGGCAACGGTGGCATCCCAGGTATCGGGTGGGTTGAGGCAAACATCGCAATTGCCACAGCTGCCCTCGCGGTGGTCGTCAAAATAATCGAGTAGGCCATGGCGACGGCATTCGGTGATTTCACACCAGCCCAGCAGGGCGTCAAGCTTGTGACGTTCGATACGTTTTTGCTGTTCCGGAGCCTGCGACTGATCCATCATTTGACCAAGGCGGACGACGTCCTGTAGGCCGTATACCATCCATGCTTCGGCGGGTTCACCGTCGCGCCCGGCGCGGCCGGTTTCCTGGTAATAGGCTTCCATGCTTTTCGGTAAATCCAGGTGCACTACAAAGCGCACGTCCGGTTTATCGATACCCATGCCAAAGGCGATAGTAGCGACCATAATGACCCCCTCTTCGCGTAGAAAGCGTTCCAGATGGTAGGCGCGTAATTCAGCGGATAAACCGGCGTGGTAGGGCAAGGCTTTCAGACCGCGACTGCTGAGCCAATCGGCGGTGGCTTCCACTTTTTTGCGCGACATGCAGTAAACGATGCCAGCTTCCTCACGGTGCAGAGCGATAAACTTGATCAACTGTTTGCGGGCATCGGTCTTGGGCTGTACCGAATAGCGGATATTAGGGCGATCAAAACCGCTCACAAAACGCTGCGGGTTATCCAGTTGCAGGCGCTCGACAATTTCCTGGCGGGTGCGTTGATCGGCGGTGGCGGTGAGGGCCATACGCGGTACACCGGGAAAATGGTCGCGAAGCAGGTGTAGGCTGAGATAATCCTGGCGGAAGTCGTGACCCCATTGAGACACGCAGTGTGCTTCATCGATGGCAATCAGGGATATTTTCAGCTGACGCAACAGCTGCAGGGAGCGCTCCTGAATTAGGCGCTCGGGGGCAATATAAAGTACGTCAATGGTGCCCTTACGCAGCTGCCTGTTGATCTGCTGTTGTTCCTCAATGCTCAGTGTCGAGTTGAGGTAGGCGGCATTAATGCCTAGCTGTTGCAGGGCGTTAACCTGATCCTGCATCAGCGCGATTAATGGTGAAACGACAATGCCAAGACCATCACGCAATAATGCGGGTAGCTGGTAGCAAAGCGACTTGCCGCCGCCCGTAGGCATCAGCACCATGCAGTCGTCGCCTTGCAGGGCGGCGCTGATAATGTCCGCCTGCTGGCCACGAAAGGCCTCGTAGCCATAGGTGCTTTGCAGCAGCTGCTGTGCTTCGACGAGAGATGCCATGGGCAAAATAGGGTTACAGTTTTGGTCGGTTATTTTGCTGTGAGTGCTGCACCGTCAAAACTAATGCCGGGCCAGCCATACACCATAAAGTTACGAATATTGCCGTGGTCTGTGCCCTGTGGGTTTTTCAAAACATCATGACGGTAATAGCGGCCAAAACAGGCCAGCGTTTGCTCAACATTGAGGCTGTTTAATTGCGCAAAGGCAAAAATTTTACAGGAGCCTTCATTGGTGCCAGCTTCATTCACCGCTTGATTCTCACCGATACCATTAGTAAAGCGGGTTGGGGTGTAATTGTAGTTAGCGGCAATGGTGTCCATTACATCGTTGAATTCAACAGTTTCTGGTGAAGTTTGCAGTTGTGATAGTAGTGTTTGAACGGTCATGACACACCCTGAAAAAGTAAGTTTGAAAAGGGCGCCTAGTGTAGCGGTTTTTGAGACTGGATTTTAGGTGTTTATGAACTGTTGTTGGGGGAGCTATTTTATTCTGACGAATGGCGATACTGCTCGTAATAACCTAATAGCGCGTTAGTTTGTTGACCAACAGGGGGTTGACGTTGGAGTATACTTCAAGGTTTATGATGCGCTTATCCGTCAACAGTAGAAAGGAATATTCATGTACCGTATAGGTGAGCTTGCCAGGCGTTGCCAAGTAACGGCTGACACGGTCAGGTTTTATGAAAAATCGGGCTTGTTGTCGCCGCCAGTGCGTAGTGATTCCGGTTATCGACTTTATTCGTCTACCGATGAAGCTAAGGTGAAGTTTATTCGTCGTGCTAAGAATACTGGTTTTACGCTGCAGGAAATTAGTGAGCTGTTATCTATTCGGGTCGACCGCAAGCATCATACCTGTGAAGAGGTGAAAAGCATTGCCGATGCAAAAATTATCGAATTGGAGCAGCGTATTGTGGAGTTGAAACGCTTCCAAATGTCGTTAACAAAACTCAGCGAGAGATGCTGCGGTGGTGAGGAAAGTGCGGCTAATTGCTCGATTCTTGATGCTTTGGAGGACAGTCAGTAATGGAGTTGTTAATTAATTTTTGGCAATTGCTGGGTATTGCGGCACCTTGGTTGTTGTTGGGATTTGCTATTGCCGGTCTTATTCATGCCTTTATGCCTGAACATCTAATGAGTAAATACCTTGGCGGTGACGGTTTTTCGAGTACCGTAAAAGCGGCTTTCATTGGCGCGCCGTTGCCCCTTTGCTCCTGTGGTGTGATACCGGCAGCATTGGGGCTGCGGCGCAGCGGAGCATCGAAAAGCGCTACGGTTTCTTTTTTAGTGGCCACGCCTGAAACCGGTGTTGACTCCGTTTCTGTTTCCTATGCCCTGCTTGGCCCGGTTATGGCGGTGGTACGCCCTGTGGCGGCAATTTGTAGCGCTATTGTTGCCGGCGTGCTGGTGGGGCGTGAGGATACTCGACAGAGGTTAAATACTGCCGAGCGTGATGCCAAATCATCAGCGTGTTGCAAGCCGGTTGAAGTTGAAGCTGGCAGTTGTTGCACTAAGCAAGTTGAGACGACGATAGTTAAGGACAGTTGCTGTAACACGGCGGAAACCGATCGGTCGAGCTTTACTGACAAGCTGATGGCGGCGATTCACTTTTCAACGGGTAAGTTGATTATCGATACCGCGCAATGGTTATTGATGGGTCTGTTTTTTGCCGCCTTGGTACAAACCTATGTGCCAACGGCTTTTTTGGCAGACTATGGTGACGGTATTCTTGCCATGACCTTGATGGTGTTGGTTTCGATACCTATGTACATTTGTGCAACGGCATCGACACCAATTGCGGCAGGCTTGTTGTTTGCCGGGGTATCACCGGGCGCGGTGTTGGTTTTTATGCTGGCAGGCCCGGCAACGAATATTGCAACACTGGGGGTGGTGGGAAAAGAACTCGGTAAACGGTCACTGTTGGCCTATTTAACCGGAGTCATTGCCACGGCAATACTATTTGGAGTCACTCTTGATTTTGCTTTGAGTTACTTCTCGGTCAATATTCTCGATGGTATTGAACAGCACCAGCACGTTGTTCCTGAAATGGTTAGTTTGTTGATGACCTGGCTGTTGCTAGTTCTGATCGCGAGGGCTTTTTTTAACAAAGCGAGAGGGCGGTTGGCTTTTTACAAGGAGGAGAAGTCGCGTTAAACAGAGTCGTCTGTGAATAGGCTGACGGTTATCGCCAGCCGGGGTTAATGCGCCGCTAATTGCCGTTTTAGATCATGAATTACCTGTTCGGCGCCCTGTGTTTGGATTTCCAGGCAGAGCGCCAATAGCATACCCAGTTCGCCCTCCGGGAAGCCCTTATGGGAAAACCAAATCAAGTAGGGCTCCGGTAGATCAATCAGCACCCGGCCAGCATATTTGCCAAAGGGCATTTTCAGGGTGGCGAGTTTGACCAGGTGTTGTTTTTCGATCATGTTGGAACTCAGATTAAGTTTTTTTCTTCAGCGGAGCAAAGCCGGTATTCTGTGGCTGGCTGTCAGTTTTTACTGAACGGCGTTTGCCAACCCGTTGTTCATTACGTTTGCGGGTTTTGCTCTTTGGTGCTTTTTTAGCGGCTTCTTTTTTAGTTTGTTTTTTCTTTTTACTGCCCGCTGCTTTGCCGGAGGCTTTAAGTTTTTTCGGGCCTTTGTAGTGACCGACTAAGCCCTCAATAACCCGGCGCTCGAATTTCTGACCCAGATAACGTTCGATGCCCGCCATCAGGTTCCATTCCGGATCGATGATCAGGGAAACAGCCAGCCCCGTTTCGCCTGCGCGGCCGGTGCGACCGATACGGTGCAGGTAGTCATCGCCACTGCGTGCCATATCGAAGTTAATCACCAGATCAATGCCCTTGATATCGAGACCTCGGGCGGCGACATCACTGGCCACCAGTGCGTTAATGTGGCCGGTGCGTAGACGCTCAACGACGCGGTTGCGATGCTCCTGCTCCATGTCGCCATGAAGCACTCCGCTGCGCACTTCACTTTTGAATAGCATTTCACCAAGCACATCGGCTTTGGCGCGGGTGTTGGTAAAAATCAGTGCTTTTTCGTACTTTTCACGGGTTAGCAGCGCCAGCAGCAATCTTTCCTTATGGCCCGTGTCATCGGCGAGAATAATTTGCTGACGGATAGATTGGTGCTGGTCTCGTACACTGTTAAGCAGTAGTTTTTGCGGATCAGTTAGCACCTTCTCAATCATTGGCTTGAGGCCTTTCTGGTTGAGGGTGGCTGAATAGAGCAAGGTTTGTCGTTCTTTGTTGCAGGCATGAGTGATTTTTAACACGTCTTCGCCAAAGCCCATGTCGAGCATGCGATCCGCTTCGTCCAGCACTAACACTTCCAGATCTTTGAAATCCGGGGTGTTCTGGTCGAGATGCTCTACCAGGCGCCCGGGGGTGGCGATTAAAATTTCCGGGTTTTTTCGGAATAATGCCTTTTGAATCTGGAAATTCTCACGACCGATGATCAGGCCTGCTTTCAAGTGACTGAAGCTGGCCAATGCTTCGCAGTTTTTTAATACCTGGCGTGCCAGCTCGCGCGTGGGCACTAAAACCAGTGCCCGAGTCCCGGTATTGGGTGCATCGCTGGCCAGCAGCTTGTTCAGCATCGGTAATTGGGCACTAAAACCAGTGCCCGAGTCCCGGTATTGGGTGCATCGCTGGCCAGCAGCTTGTTCAGCATCGGTAATAAAAATGCGGCGGTTTTGCCACTGCCGGTTTCGGCGCTGACCAACAGGTCTTTGCCTGCCAGTGCGGCTGGGATACTTTGTTCCTGAACGGGGGTGGGTTGCTCAAAACCCTGTTTTTCGAGGGCCTTGATCAGGCGTTCATTAAGAGGGTTGGCTGGCGAAAGTTCTGTGAACAAAGTGGTCGTCTCTGGTTGATCGTGAAAAGTTATTCAATAATTGCCGTGATTCTATCGAAATTAACGCGTAATTGCTTGAGTGAAGCACGTTTTAAGGGCATTGTTTGCGATAATTAGTATGACATTATATTGCTTAATTTGATGGGAAAAGACGGTGTCCATTTCATTACAGGAACAATTATTAAAAGCCGGTTTGGTTGATCAGAAAAAAGCTAAGCAGGTTAAAAAAGATAAACGCAAAACTGCTAAGCAGCAGAAGCATCACAAGACGGGCATTATTGAGGATAGTCAGCAGGCGGCCCAAAAGGCGCTTAAGGAAAAGGCTGAGCGTGATCGCCAGTTGAATGAAGAACGCAATCAGCGTGCCGAACGTCGGGCGGTTTTGGCGCAAATCAAACAGTTGATCGACACCAATAAAATTGCCCGCGATGAGGGGGAGACTCCCTACAATTTTGTCGATAACAAAAAAGTTAAAAAGTTGTATGTGACGGCTGATCAGCACCGCCAGTTATCGAATGGTCAGCTAGCTATTGCCAGCTTTCAAAAAAGCTATGAGCTGATTCCGACACCGGTCGCGCAAAAGATTGCTGAGCGTGATGAATCCTGTGTGATTATTGCCAGTGGTAAAGATAGCATTCAGGAAGCTGAGGACGAATACGCGGACTACAAAATCCCCGATGATTTAATGTGGTAAACTAGGCGAGGTTGATACTTACTGGATGTAGGTATTCGGTGGTGTGTTGATGTTCATTCGATAGGGCTATCGGTGATGTCGCGAAGCTACTGACGGTGTGCGATGACACAGAAGACGTTGGCGGTATATGGGGATTTTAATTGTCCCTTCTGTTATGCCTTGAGTGAGCTGTTGCTTGACGCACAACTTGATGATGTCTTTCAGTGGCGCACCATTGAACATATCCCGGGTGCTGATTGTGATGTGTTTACCCCCGACGAGCAGTCGCAGCTCGCCTCAGAAGTTTATAATGTTCGGCACCGCGTGCCAGACCTCGATATTGCCATTCCGCCTTGCCGTACCAATACGGCAATAGCTAATCGCCTGCTGTTAATTGTATCTCAACACTCGCCTGAGAAGGCGCCATTACTCAGGCGTTTGATTTATCGATCCCTTTGGGTTGAAGGCAAGGATATTTCAAATGCTTCAGTGTTGCTGGCGTTATTGCCGGTTATTAATTTTGGTAGTCCCATTGATCCCGATGAACTGAGTCAAGAACAGCACTTGCTTCAAGCTTGGCAACATGGCTGGGAAGAGGAGCGGTTTGAGGGGCGGATTCCGGTTATTATGGCTGAACAGCGCTATCTGCTGGGATTGGCTTTGCTGGAAGACATACAACATTTCCTCAATGGCGAAGAGGTCTCTGGTGATTGCGCACTGAATTGTTATGTTAAACCCCGCCAGAATATCGCTATTCTGGGAGAGCTTCGTTCTTTGTGGGGCTTTGTTGAAATGTTACGCCATGAATATCATATTCATCTGCTGCAATCGGAAACGGCCCTATGGGAGCAAATTAAAACCGACCATTTGCCGGATTTGGTTTTGATTGATGCTGATGCGCTAAAACGCCATAGTTTAAAGTTGTGCGAGCGCTTAAAACGGGACGAAGCAACTCGTTCAATTCCGGTAATGCTGGTGGCTGATCATATTGATATTGATGATGAAGTGAAGGCTTATCGGTTGGGGGTGTCTGATTTTATGCGTCGAGACTCTTCGCCGGAGGTCTTTAAAGCGCGTGTGGACATGTTGTTGCAGCTTAAGGTGACAAGGGACGAGTTGGAGCGTGCGGCGCGCCTGGATAGCCTGACGCAGATTTATAACCGGCGAGAATTTGATCGCGTGCTGCTACAGGAGTGGCGGCGTTGTGCACGTTCGCGGACGACACTGTCGCTACTGATGATCGATATTGATTATTTTAAGGATTATAACGATCACTACGGGCATTTAGCGGGGGATGGTTGTATTCGCATGTTAGCGCACAGCATGAAAAACGCTGTTGAACGGACCAGTGATTTGGTGTGTCGTTATGGTGGTGAAGAGTTCGCTATTTTATTGCCGGACACCTGTGCCAAAGGTGCGCTGAAAGTCGCACACAACTTAAAACGGTGTATCGATGAGTTGAATATTGCCCATGTAGTGTCTGAGGTGTCTGAGCATGTTACGGTGTCGATAGGTTGCTGTACGCTACGGCCCGACACAGCCGGAGATATGTTGAAATTGGTGTCTATTGCCGATCAGCGGTTATATCTGGCTAAAAAGCGTGGACGTAATTGCATCGTAGGTGATGAAGATGCCTGATCAGGAGCGGGGCGACTGGTCTGTTTATATGATTGAAGCTGATGACGGTGCCCTGTATACCGGCATTACTACCGATGTAACGCGTCGTTTTGGAGAACACTGTGATAGTAAACGAGGCGCTCGATATTTTCGTGGCCGTCGACCGGTGGCGGTGGTTTATCAGGAGTCGGGACATACCCGCAGCAGTGCCAGCCAGCGCGAGGCCGCTATTAAGAAGTTAAAACGACAACAGAAGCAACAACTGGTCGCTAATAGTGCCGAAAATTAATAAGCCCTGCAACGCAGGGCTTTTTGGTTCAGGGACGTTATTTTATTCGTCTTAATGGCCGTGTAGGTGCTGCTGATGAATTGACAGGTAGCGACCTTCAATTGCCAATAGGCGGAACAGGTCAGATTCGGTAATCATGCCAACCAGTTTACCGTTATCGGTAACCGGCACACCGCTGATTTTTTTCTCCAGCATAATGGCCGCGACCTCAGCAATGGTTGCCGTCTGTTCTATTGAAATAACCTGCTTTGACATGACATCTGCCACTTGCATGGTTAGCACCTGTTGGCTCAGATCCAAAATATCCATGGTAGTTGATTTAGCCAGCTTGGCTTGTAAGACATCCGTAAAAGAAACGATGCCCACTAATGCGTCGTTATCAACAACAGGTAAACGGCGGATGTTTTTTGCCGTCATAATTTTACGCGCTTCGGATAAGCTGGTGTCACTTGAAATGGAGGTGACTGGAGAGGTCATACTCTCTTTAACTAGGCCTTCACTCATTGCTGGTTCTCCTTGGGAACTAATAGATAAACTGTGATTTATTTGGAGCCGTTAAGCTAATGTCGTGAGTGTAGTCAAACTTGCTCGCTAAACAATGTTTGCAGGGTATTTAAACCAGCCGATTTGAAGCCGTTTGATCTGTGTCAAATTTAGCTCATGGAGTCAGCGAATTTGTTGTTTCATATGCGACTTTGATCAGTCGAGAAGCGATGAAAAAAACGAATTCTGAAACAGTTAATTTCTTCCGTTTGGCGTTATATCGGCTACCGAAAATGACGGCTTTTATTAAAGGTGTTATGCCGAATTCGGCGCAGTGGCCTTAATGTATTTTATCTGTCTGGTGATCCTAACGGCGGCGATTTACGTTTTGGCGTTGAAAAGAGGTTAAGTGATTCATATATCGTTGAAAGGCTGTGTAATGTGGCGATCATTTTGTTAGGTTATGCCAACGTTAACGATGAAGATTTTTGTAGAGACAGTGTGAGTAGCGAATTTAATAAAACAGCCGACAGTTCGGCTTGCCGTGTTGGTATTGTTGGTGGGGGTGTTGCGGGCTCGACGGCGGCATTACGTTTGGCTGAGCTGGGCGTTGAGGTGGTGTTGTTTGAACAGGGCCCAAGCCTGGTGAATGGTCCGCCCATGTGTCACCTGCATGCGGGCGGTAATTTTTACCGCGAAATATCCGATCAGCAGTGCCTGACATTGTTGCATCAATCCATCGATACACTGCGTCTATATCCCTATGCCGCCAATATTCGGCCAACGGTTTTTTGTGTGCCGGTGAAGGATCCGGGTTGTCCCCGGGATTTATTGCCGCGTTTGGAAAAACTAAAAAGCGCCTACGCTGAAATTATTCGTGAAGACCCTGCTAATGAAGTGCTTGGTCCAGCCAGCGATTATTTCAAAGTTTATCAGCGTGCAGATCTGGAGCGCTTAGCACAGCAACCGCTACCCACTGATCCGCAAACACTGGATGACTGGTTGGTGCCCGTTGCCAAGCATGTCGATCTAGATCAATTTAAGCTGCCGGTTATTGTGGTTCAAGAGTATGGTTTAAGTGCTTTTCGTATCGGGGCGACTGCGAGCTTGACCCTGGAACAGTCAAAAAACTGTACTGTGCTAACCAATACTCGTGTCAAACGTGTTGAAAAACAGCAGCAGGGTGAAGGTTGGGATATTTGTTATGAAACAAGTGAAAAGCATTCTCACACTTTGTCGGTCGATTATCTCGTCAATGCCTGCGGTTATCGGACCGGAACGCTTGATGACATGGCTGGTTTTAAGCGTCAACGCATGGTTGAGTTTAAAGCGGCCTATTTAGCGAAATGGCCAGATTGTAAGGGCGTATGGCCTGAGGTGGTGTTTTATGGTGAGCGTGGGACGCCTGGCGGCATGGCACAATTAACGCCTTACCCGGAAGGTTATTTTATTATCCATGGTATGACAGAAGATATTACCCTGTTCAAGGGTGGCTTGGCGGCCTCCTGTGAGCGCAGCGCGCAACCCCAATTACCCACCGAATTAGAGGCAAAAATTACATCGCGCTGGGACAAGGTTGCATTGGCTGATCGAACTCGACGTTCCATTGAGCATGTCGCACAATTTATTCCCCAATTCCATTCCGCGGAGGTGGGCGGCAGCGCATTATATGGTGCACAGCAGATTCCTGGTCGTGATCCATCACTCAGGGCGTCGGATGTGTCCTTTACGGGGACACGCTATGCGCGCTCTGAGATTGTGAAATCCTCATCGGCATTGTCGGTGGCGAACCAAATTGCCGATAAACTAAGGGATGAGCAGTTATTGAAATCATCGATAAATGATGTGACTGCGAGCACCGAGAGGTTGGACCGAAAACAGGTCCTTGAGTTGGCTGAGCAATTGGCTGTGGCGCGTGATTATCCAAAAGCGCTAGCGTAGCACTGAATGAATAGATTTAGTTGCTTAGCCTGACTGGTGATGACCTCGTTTAGAAATAAATTGCTATATCATTAATGCTTTCAGACCGCCGTTCGGTGACTTGCCAGCCGAGTCGACCAGCCATTTTGTAAATCAGCTTTAACCCTATGCCAAACCCTACGCCAGTATAGCTCTGTTCTATTGAGATGCTATTAATGACTTGAATGTGAGAAAGGCTTTGGTTAATCACAACACGTCCTCTGTGTGTGTGTTGGAATGCATTTCTAACGATATTTGTCACCACAATATTAAGAGCCGCTTCTGGAAGGTTTCTGCTGCCTGGAACCGTTGTTACTGTCAATTCAATGGCTTTATTTGCATGTAAGTAAGCCAACTCTTCGATAGCGTTGAGTACCGTTTCTTCGATATTCACCTTTGCGCAAGGTAGGCTCACATCTTCATTAAGGTTCAGCCAAAGCAGAGTCTCCGTAA
This sequence comes from Gammaproteobacteria bacterium F7, assembly GCA_001593685.1. GTDB lineage: Bacteria > Pseudomonadota > Gammaproteobacteria > Pseudomonadales > IMCC2047 > IMCC2047. The sequence goes on along the minus strand of LUKI01000005.1, from coordinate 39,096 downwards.
TGCCCTTCATCGTTAGGCTGGACCTTTGAATTCGGCTCCGAACTTCTCTTTCTTTCTCTGTTGGGCAGGGATTAATTTTATCCAGTAGCGTAATACTTGTTCTTAGGGTGGTTATTGGGGTTCGTAGCTCATGGCTCGCGTAGCTTAGAAAATCACTTTCTCTTTCAAGGGCTTGGCTAATATTTTCGATGCTTTCATGAATAATATTCGATAGCTGATTGAGCTCCTGAAACTGGAAATCTGGTTTCTCTGGTTTTGAGGAACGCAGGTTGAGATGGCTCGCCCACTGGTAAAAGGACTGAACAGGTTTGACGGCGCTTTTAAACACCCAGTAAAAAAGCGTTATGAAGATCAACATGGAAAACAAACCCCATAAAGCGAGCTGTACCATCGGGTCGCTTAAAACCCCTTTAGGGTAGACTTGCTGCGAACCTCTTTCCTTGATATTAGAAACATACCTTTGCTGACCAGAGCTGTTGATGGTGAGTAACACGACAAATGATTTTTCTGGCGGTGCAAAATACCACCAATTCTCATAACGTTTTCGATATTCACCAAGCTGGCTGGGGGGTACAGGAAATGCTTTTTTTATTTTTTCTGGCACGTGATCCCAACTTTCAGAAACATGGTAATCAAGCCACTGCGCAGTCGTTGAATTATCAGGTAATAAATCAGCGACTGCTCTCATGTGTCTTTCTCGGCTCAAATCTATGCCCTTCAGAAAAAACTGTCCGGCCTGATAGGTTAGTAATAATGAAATGCAGAGACCGAGCAGCAACGCGCTAGAAATAATGCGTTTCTTAAGGCTATTTTTTTTAATCACGGCTGAATAGGTAGCTTATTTCGATAGGTTAACAGGCAATGTAGAAGCCGAAACCGGGAGCTGTTTTAAGTAAGTGCTCAGCGTTTTTTTCACGCAGTGCGTTGCGAAGCTTATGGATATGAACCCGTAGTTTATTGCTGTCGGGAATATCATCTCCCCAGATACGTTGCACGAGCTCTGATTGAGGTACGGGGTTTGGACTGGCTCGTAATAAAGTTTCCAGTAGTTTAAATGTCGTCGGCGTCAGCTTGATCGGCTCGTTATTGATCGTGCCAGTACGGTTGTTCAAATTGAGGCTTAAACTCCCTGTTTTTAGTAGTGATGCCTGTCCGCTTCGACGCCCGGAAAGCGCATGCAGCCTTAGCAATAACTCCTCAACTTCAAAGGGTTTAACCAGATAATCATCGGCACCAGCACTGAAGCCCTCCACTTTATTGGACAGTGTATTTCTGGCAGTGAGCATGAGCACCGGGGTGTCATTGCCTCGAGCTCTTATTTTTTGGCACAGGGTTAGTCCGTCCATTTCTTGCATATTGATATCCATCACGATGACTTGATAGTTGTTCCTATCAATCAAGGAATAGCCCTCAACGCCATTGGACGCATAATCGCAGGTCACTCCATCGATTTCTAAGTGGTCAATAACAGAGGAAGCCAGATCTTTATCATCTTCCACTATGAGCACATTCAGCATGCTTCAAATCCTCTTTTCACTCGCAGATAAGCAATAACGTTCACATTTTTTATTTTGGTGGTCGTGTTAACGCGTTTTTAACAGGGAAGGCTTTAAAGTGCGCGCAAATACGAATCTTGAGGCTAATGATAATCGTTATCATTAAAGTTTCCAACAGAAGCAGCACGGTATATGAATAACAACGAGACAGGTTTGGATACAGGTAACTCCCTAGCGGCTCCGGATAATCAGCTTAGCGGTGAAGAACTTGCCCCTAGCGTTACCAGGCCCGCTGGCGATTTAGTAAACGACAACGGAGTGGAGCAGGTAGAACACACAGCCTTGAGTGATATGAAAGAAGGTGTCATTGAGCCGTTAGAAAATGTCGTTGCAGATCAAGGCAGTCATTACATGGATCAAATGTTTCAGCTGATTGATATTGGTGGGCCAGTGGTATGGATACTGATTGCTTTGTCGGTTTGCGCCTTGACCATTGTTTTGCTGAAGCTTTGGCAAATTGCCCGGCAGCGGCCAGAAAATACACGGGCAGTAACAGCCAGCTTAGCCTATTGGCGAAACAATGATCACGATGCTGCCAGGTTGGCGCTGCGCAAAGATCACGCGATTAATAATATCGTGCGTTATGCCATGGAAGGTGTCTTAAGCAAGCGTGACACATCGATATTGCAGGCTGAATTGAGCCGCAGAGCGAATGACTTTATTAATCAACAGCGCGCGCTCCTGCGCCCCCTTGAAGTCATTGCCAGCTTAAGTCCTCTGCTCGGACTGATGGGAACTGTACTGGGTATGATTATCGCTTTTCAGCAAATGGAAGCAGCTGGTAATCAAGTCGACCCCTCGGTGCTTTCGGGGGGGATTTGGCAGGCACTTTTGACAACAGCAGCAGGTTTGGCAGTGGCAATACCTGTTGCTGCCGCCCACAGCTGGCTGGATCGTAAAGCAGAGCGTGTCGCAGAAACGCTTAACGATGCGGTTACTCAGGTTTTTACCGCTTATGTTGATAAGTCTTTAAAGCTGGCCTCAAGCGAAGATAAGGCTCGTCAAAATGCTGCTTGAGGTTGTTCGTCAGCGTAAGCAGCTGATCAGTATCACGCCCCTGATTGACGTGGTTTTTATCCTGTTGCTGTTTTTTATGTTGTCTTCAACATTCAATCGCACCAAGCAGATCGACATTACGACGGCCTTGCCTGGGCAGCAACAACATCAGCAGGACAGCGAGATTAAAAAACTCTTTCTTGATGCTGACGGCGCTGTCGTTATTGAGGGCATCCGTTACCAGAGTGACAGCTCTGATTTTATTGAGCAGCTGCATACATACGCCCAGTCCGGTGATCAAGTCATTGTGGCTGTCAGCGCTGACATTCGTGTTCAGCGACTTGTAAAACTGATCGACCAAATCCGTCAATCCGGTATTAGTAATTTAAAACTCGCTAAATCGGTAACGTCATGAAATTGCTGGATATTAACCATAATTCGGCTCGTAAAAACAAGCTGGATGACAGCATGATTCCGGCGATAAATATCGTCTTCTTACTACTGATATTTTTTATGCTCGCTGGGCAAATCGAAGCCAGGTCCGAGCTTCTACAAATCCCCGTATCAAGTAGTAAAACAGCGCTCAGTGAAACGCGAGTTGAAATAAAAATTGATGCCAACGGTCGCTATTTTGTTAATGACCAGACTGTTGAGGGCAGCTTGAGTGAGCACCTTGGCAAATTCGTGTTAACAGCAGAAACCGCGATTATCTGTCACGTTCATCGTGACCTGCCGGCATCAGCGCTAGATCCCGTATTAGCAATAGTCGGGCAGCTGGGTATTCAGCAGCTTAGCATTGCCACGGCGAATCAATCGTGATCACCAAAAAGCAAATAGTGATTAGCCTGGCTTGTGCTATCGCGTTACATCTGGCTATCGCTTTGCCATGGTTTTATGCCGTTGATAACACAGAGGGTGCGGTTGCTGAAGGTCTGGATGGGCTACAGGTGAGCGTTGGTTTAGCCGGTACTTTCACCGAGGCTTCTGACCATCGTTCGGCAGAAATGTCGGAGCCAGAGCCAGAGCCAGAGCCAGAGCCAGAGCCAGAGCCAGAGCCAGAGCCAGAGCCAGAGCCAGAGCCAGAGCCAGAGCCCGGCGATAGCACTGAAAAAGTGGTTGATAAGCAGCCGGTTCAGCCAGTGCAACAGGAAAGGGATAGCTCAGATAAAGATAAAGCCGAGGACAAAGAAAGCAATCCTACAACGCTGGCAACGGGTGTTGGAGAGCGACTTGAAACCGGTGGTAATCCCGCCGTCAGGCAAAGCTATCTGACCAAAGTTATGGCACGTATCGCTAAATTTAAGCGCTACCCGCGCAGTGCAAGAAAAGACGGTGTGACCGGTGTTGTCACGGTGAAATTTGTCATCCAGAAAAATGGACGTGTACGAAGTTCCGAGATTGTGAAGAGCTCTGGGGATGCTCGATTAGATGAAGAAACCAAGAATATTTTGCTTAGAGCTAGTCCATTTCCACCTGTTCCACGTGAGCTGAGTGATCGCGAGTTAGTGCTCACCTTACCGGTGGAATTTTCGTTAAACCCTACCCGTAAACTGTTTTAGGAGACAGCATGTCAAAAAAACAAACCGAGAATCCGCAGGACTATCTTCGACAACCCAATAAATCTGGCGGCTTTGCGCCCAGCACACTGGCGCTGGCAATTTCAGGTGCGCTGGTTGCCGGTGCTGCGACTGCGGAAGAAAATAAAATTGCTTTGGACAAGCTGACTATTGAGGAGTCTGTCACTCCGGATACTAATCCTTATGCTGTTCCTGGCGCCCCTTACCTTGCTGACCGTGTGTCAGATCCACGCCGAACCCGTTCAGTTGCTGAAACACCACAAACTATTACCGTTTTAACGGCGGCTGAAATTGAAGATACCGGTCGTAGCGATTTGCGCGAAATTCTGGATGGACAACCAGGTATTACCCTGGGCACGGGCGAAAATGGTAACGCTTTTGGTGATCGCTATATCATTCGAGGCCATGAAGCACGTAGCGATATCTTTGTTGACGGCTTACGTGATCCTGGCATGACGATCCGTGAAAGCTTTGCTGTTGAGCAGGTCGAAATTAGTAAGGGCCCAAGTTCCAGCTTTGCAGGACGTGGCACGACTGGTGGTGCTGTTAACTCGGCGACTAAACGCGCAAGTACAGAGTACGACTTTAATAAAGTGTCTGCCGGCATTGGCACCGACGATCATCACCGTCTGACATTGGATGTGAACAAAGTAATTAACTATGACACGGCTGTACGGGTTAACTTACTGCATGCTCAGGAAGATGTACCCGATCGCTCTCCTGCCGATCGTGATCGCCAGGGTGCCGCTTTTTCTATTTCCCACTCACCAACGGATAAACTGGAAATTACAGCGGACTACTATCATTTTGATGGTGAAGATAAACCCGATTTAGGCACCTATATTGATAGGGGAACGGGTAAGCCAGTAAAAGACATTCCTGTCTATGCTCAGCATGAAGATTTTCTGGAGTCACAGGTTGATACTCTGACGTTACGCGTTGGCTATGAAATTGATCCGCAGTCACGCATTGTTAACTTGACGCGTTATGGCACAACCGATAACGGCTATTTGGCAACAGGTGCGCGTGGTACTACAGGTTACCCAACATTAGCTGACGCTACCGCTGATACCAATGGCTTTGATTCAATCGGGGTTAGTACCCACCAGGGCTGGCAGGAAGTCGAGTATTTTGCCAATCAGTTCAATTACCTAATCAATCGAGAAATTGGCGGCATGAACCATGACTTGGTATTAGGTCTCGAATATAGCGATCATAGCGTATTGAACGGTGTGTATGACAACACGGCCACTGGTGCAACCAATTGTTTTACCGTAGGTCGAGGTGGCCCAGGGGCCGGCTATTGCATCATTGATTCCAATGGTAATGAAGTGGCCGGTATTAATAACCTGTTACAACGTAGTGTTACCAAAGGCGACGAAGATTCCGACTGGAATATCAAAACCACCTCTATTTACCTGATGGATACGGTCGACCTGAATGACAAATGGACGGCATTCGGTGGCCTGCGTTACGACTATTACGACTATAAAACAACTGCGAATTTCGACCCCGATGGTCGAGGCGGTCCCTTACCCAGTGTTCCAACTGACTTTAAGGATAAAGATGGTTTCTGGAATGGCCACTTGGGAGCAAGTTTTAAAATTACTCCCAATGCCAATGTTTATGCCAGCTTCTCGACAGCAACCAACCTGAATGGTGGTGAGTCAGATGTGGGAACAAGCTGTGGTTATGGTGGTATTTGTGTGGATGGTAGCGATCCTAACTTAGGTGGGCCTGAAAAGACTGATAGCTGGGAACTGGGTACTAAGTGGCGTTTCAATGATAACAAGTTGTTGGCTACAGCAGCCCTGTTCCGGATTACTAAAAAGGATGTTATGGAGCAGCCTTCAGGTAACTCATATAGCACTTTAGGAACCCTGAACACAGGTGAGAATGAGGTCGAAGGTTTTGAGCTGGGATTGGCCGGTAATTTGACCGAGAAGCTAAGTGCTCAAGCGGGCGTAACCATTATGAACGCTAAAGTCTTGAAGTCTATTAACCCCGATAATGAAGGCAAAACATTGGCGAACTTTGCGGATAAGTCTGCTTCTCTGCATTTACGCTATCAAGCGACGCCTAAGTTTGCCTTTGGTGGCACGGCAACTTACGAAAGTGTGCGTTTTACAGGGCAACCTGATAGCGCGGCTAACGAAGATATGGAAGTGCCGGAATATACGGTGTTAGACCTGTTCGCCTCTTATCAGGTTAACCGCGATATGTTGATTCGCCTGAACGTTGGTAATGTTCTTGATGAAGATTACTACCTGGCTGCTTATCGCTCCGGCTCGTTTACTTACATGGGTGACCGTAGAAATGCGCAGTTAACGATGCAGTATAGCTTTTAAGCATCGATAAACCTTTGTATCGGCGGGGTAGCAGGTTGAGCTGCCTCGCCCACTTTAAACAAATATTGCTGATATAGACATGGATAGCAAAGAAACAACCTTAACGCCGTTAGATCATATTCCTGCGGACATAGTGTGTGCCAGTGACTACGAGCAGTTGGCACCGAGTTTTATTGCCGCTGATCGTTTTGCTTATATTGCTGGTGGTAGCGGACATGATGTGACATTACATAAAAACCGGGAGGTGTTTGCAGATTTTTCCTTAGTGCCACGATTATTTCATGATGTTTCCAGCGGCAATACGCAGCTTAACCTGCTTGGAAAGACCCTGACACATCCTGTTTTACTGGCACCAGTTGCCTATCAGGCGCTTGTTCACTCTGAGGCGGAAATTGCTACTGCCTATGCAGCCGAGTCAACAGACACCTGTATGGTTGTCAGCACATTATCCTCAGCAACTCTGGAGAGGGTTGCCAAACGAGCGGGTCAAGAGCGCTGGTTCCAGCTTTATTTTCAGGCGCGTGATGAGGATACTTTTGCGTTAGTTCATCGTGCCGCTCAGGCGGGTTATCGTGCCATTGTCGTGACGCTTGATGCAGCTGTTCAGACGCCTAGTATTCGGGCTATGCGAGCCGGATTTCGGCTACCTAATGACATCCTACCCGCCAACCTGATTCATCAGCAGGCCAGTGAACCTCCGGCGATGCCGGCCGGACAAAATCATATTTTTCAATGTTACGCTCAACATACCCTGACACGGCAACAACTTAAAAAGCTGATTGAGGTTAGCCCTTTGCCAGTGTTGGTGAAAGGTGTACTTGATGCTGGCGATGCCGGTGAATTAAAAGCATTAGGTGTTGCTGGAATTGTTGTCTCCAACCATGGTGGAAGAACCATTGATTGCGTGCCAGCGAGCCTTGCGATGTTACCAGCAATTCGTCAGGAGGTAGGCAATGACTACCCCTTGCTGCTGGATAGTGGTATTCGCTCGGGAGCTGATATTTTTAAAGCCATAGCTCTGGGCGCTGATGCTGTTTTAATCGGCCGATTACAAGTGTATGCCTTGGCTGTTGCTGGTGCGCTAGGAGTTGCTCATATGCTGAAATTACTCAGACAGGAGTTAGAGCTGTGCATGGCTACAACTGGTTGCGTCAGCATTGAGGATATCAAAGCGACTAAGTTGCATAGGCAGTTGGAGGTATAGCCGAATGTTAGTTTCAATACCACAGGTGCTTTCTCCTGACGAAGTGGGGCAGTTCCGGACATATTTAGATAAGGCTGATTGGCAAGACGGTACTAGCACGGCAGGATCTATCGCACGTCATGTAAAAAAGAATCAGCAGCTGGATGACACAAAGGAGCCAGCAATGAGTCTGGGCAATCATATACTTCGGGTTTTGTCTCAAAATCCGATATTTGTGTCTGCTGCGTTACCGGACAAAATTTACCCGCCAAAATTTAATTGTTATTGCGAAGCGCAAACCTATGGTGCCCATATTGACGGATCGTTAATGCAGATACCGGGGACCAAGCAGACGTTACGTACCGATTTGTCGGCCACCTTATTTCTGTCTGATCCTGACGAGTACGATGGCGGTGAGTTAAGCATTGAAACTCAATACGGAACCCAGACGGTCAAACTGCCTGCGGGAGACATGGTGCTTTATCCGTCGACCAGCCTGCATCAAGTTTCTCCGGTTACACGCGGTGTCAGAATGGCCTCTTTTTTCTGGCTTCAAAGCATGGTGAAGGATGCCCAGCAACGTCAAATTCTGTTTGAGCTGGATCGCTCTGTGCAACAGCTGGCTGCTGAATTAGGGGAGGCGCATCAAGAAGTTGTTAATTTGAGTGGTACATACCACAACCTGATTCGCCAGTGGGCAACGCCATCCTAGCAGTACTATTTTTAAACTTACTATAGCGATACTCGGAATTATGACGGCAAATATTAAAATTACCTGCCTGGTTGCGCTGCTGACCTTTCTACCCAAGGTGTATGCAGACAATGAGCTGTTTGTGTACTCCTCTAAAAACGCGAGTTACATAACCCCCCTGTTTGATGAGTACTCCCGTGAGACAGGGGTTGCTGTACGTTATTTAGTCAGTTCAGCCCCGTCTTTGATTTCACGTATAGAGACTGAAAGTGATGACAGCAAAGCTGATCTGTTATTAGTCGCGGGGGCGGCTAATTTTTGGCAGGCATCGGAAAAAGGGCTTTTATCAGTAGTTCAGTCAAAAACTCTGGAGCGTAATGTGCCTTCGCATTTTCGATCGACCCAAAAAGACTGGTTCGCTTTTTCAAAAAGGGCTCAGGCTATTGTTTATAACCCGGAATATGTTTCCGAGAGTGAGCTGAATAGTTATTCAGGGTTAGCATCCCCAAAATGGAGAGAGAACCTGTGTCTTCGCAGATTCAATGATGAATATACTCAATCATTGATTGCGATGTTGGTCGGACATTCTGGTGAAGATCGAACAGCGCTAACCCTGGATGGTTGGATAGCTAATCTTGCCATGTCACCGCTAAAAGATGATTTAGAGGTGATTGAGGCCATTGATAATGGACTATGTGATGTCGGCATTATCAACGCCTATTATTACGCTCGATTTAAACGTGAAAAAACCGATACCGCGCTAAAACTATTTTGGCCTGATCAAACGGGACATGGTGTCCAGATGGATATCACCGGCCTAGGCGTGATAAAAAATGCACCAAATAAAGAGCAAGCGATTGATTTTATGGAATGGCTGACAACTAAATCCCCTCAAGTGTTGTATGCCAAGCTGAGCATGGAATATCCGATTAATAAAAAAGTTTATCCGGCCCGTGAAGTGGCGAAGTGGGGGAAATTCAAGGAAGACAACGCCCATGTTGCTAATACCGGTATTTACCGTAATACCGCCCTTAAATTAATAGAAAAGGCCAGTTTTTAATCGGTTGATTGTCTACAAAATCTTTATTTATTCGTCGGTGGCAACCCCTAAGGCTAAGGCGTGATCACCGCAAAAGAATTGCAGCAACAGTGTTACTAGGTATCTGGTGTAGCCACTTCCCCAAAAAGCTTTCAGTGACTAGTAATACTGCTGCAATACCTGATATTGATCTTATTGATATCGCGCCATCTAGCGTTCAATTGAAATTAAAGCGGCGGCCATTTTTATGCGAATCGCATTAAAAGTTAAGGCATTTAAAAGTCGATTGTTTGTACCGAGAGTAAGCGGCAATTACTTATAGCGCTACAAGCAGTTTGCGACTGCTGTGGGCAAGTCTCAGAGGCTGGATGCAGCGCTTTTGAGTCATTACTCAATCCGTTTAGTTGTTTGCTATAAGCACACAGAAAGGGTAATAGACTTTCTGTGATTTCTACTTTGATTTTAAGGTGTTCATAGCGTCTTTCAAGGCAAGGTCAGAGTCTCTCAGATCAGGGGCAATAGTCGCTTGAATCAGGTATTCAACGGCGCTTTCCAGCGAATAGGTGCCGAGGTTATTACCATTAAGTAAACGCAAACTTACTTGACCGGTTTCCACCTCCTCGGCGCCAATAATCAGCATAAAGGGCACACGCTTCAAAGTCTGCTGACGAATTTTATAGCCGACCTTCTCTCTGGAAATATCGAGCTCAACCCGTAGTGAGGCATGCTCTAGCAGTTGCTTGACCGCCCTCGCGTAATCACTGAATTGTTCTGAAATCGTCACCACTGCCACCTGCACAGGGGCAAGCCAGGCTGGTAATTTACCCGCATAATGCTCAATGAGTATGCCAATGAATCGCTCCAGAGAACCAAACAGCGCGCGGTGCAATAATACTGGGGCCTGACGCTGTCCGTTTTCATCCACATATTCCAGTTCAAAACGGTTTGGCAGATTCATGTCCACCTGTAGCGTGCCACACTGCCAGTCACGGCCAATGGAATCCTGAAGCACAAACTCCAGCTTCGGCCCGTAGAAGGCGCCTTCGCCAGGGTTCAGCTCATAACCCAGCGCAAGGGAATCGAGCGACTCAACCAGCGCCGCTTCCAATAAATCCCAGTCTGCATCACTGCCCATGCGTCCCTCTGGGCGGGTTGAAAGTTTGATCCGCACCTGATCAAAACCAAACTGCCGGTAAATATCCAGTACCAGTTCGATGATGTTACGGCACTCGTCCTGTACCTGCTGGGGAGTACAATAAATATGGGCGTCATCCTGGGTGAAGTGGCGCACCCGCATCAGCCCGTGCAAGGTGCCGGATGGCTCATAGCGATGCACCTTGCCAAACTCAGCCATGCGAATTGGCAGGTCGCGGTAACTTTTCAGCTCGTTTTTATACACCAGCACACTGCCCGGGCAACTCATGGGTTTCAGGGCCAGCGTCCGCTCGTCAGCGGTTTGTGTGGTGAACATGTGGTCACGGTACTTTTGCCAATGTCCGGACAGCTCCCACAGACTTCTATCCATCATGTCCGGGGTGTTGACCTCTTCGTAACCCGCCTGCTGCTGGCGACGACGCATGTAATTGATGAGCTGCTGAAAAAGGGTCCAACCCTTATTGAGCCAGAAAACGGAACCCGGCGCCTGCTCGTTAAATTGAAAAAGTCCCTGCTCCTTACCCAGACGGCGATGATCACGCTTCTCCGCTTCAGCCAGTCTATTTAAATAGGCTTTCAATTCTTTGGGAGTGCTCCAGGCGGTGCCATAGATGCGTTGCAGCTGTTCGTTGTTAGCATCACCACGCCAGTAGGCGCCGGAAGTTTTTGTTAACTTAAAATTGCTCAAAAAGCGGGTATTGGGCACATGCGGGCCTCGACACATGTCAACATATTCCTGATGGACGTAAGCGGCCAAATGGCTCTCATCAGGCATATCCTCAATCAGCTGCTGTTTATAGCTCTCACCCCGTTCGGCAAAAAGGTCAGCGATCTCGTCTCGCGGCAGCACACGCTTTTCAACATCATAATGCGTGTCTATCAATTCACGCATTCGTGTTTCAATGGCCTCCAGATCCTCCGGCGTAAAAGGCCGTTCGAAGGCAATATCATAATAAAAGCCGTTTTCGATGACCGGCCCAATCGCCATTTTGGCGCTCGGATAAAGTTGCTTAACCGCCTGGCCTAACAGGTGGGCGCAGGAGTGGCGGATAATATCAGCACCTTCTGCATCCCTTGGCGTAATGATGCGGACATTGGCATCTTCAGTTACCCAGTCACAGGTATCACTTAAATCGCCATTAACTTCGGCTGCCAGAGTACTTTTGGCTAATCCCGGGCCAATATCGGTAGCGATATCCATCACCGTGACGGCTTTATCAAACTGACGCGTTGCACCATCGGGTAATGTAATCGTTACAGCGGTTTGTTCTTGCATCGTCATAACCTCAATACCACTCCGGGCTAGGAACCCTTTTGGTCAATAACCACGGCGTTATGGGCGTGCAGGCTTTCCTGGTGCTCAACCTTGAACCAATAATCCGCCGCGAATGACATGGACTCCAGGGCACTCTTGATCCGCCTTGCCACATCCTCACAGAACATCAGGTTTTGTGCATTGAGTCGGGCAAATTCCTGTTCGTCAACTCGCTTCACCGCCGTTTGCACCGGCGTACCAATCACCTCTTCCAATTGAGAGATGAGCGTAGGAATATCCGGCCAATCGTGATCACGTAGGCTAATTCGAATATAGGCATAGGAACGCTGGCTATGGGGCGTAGCAATTGATCCCGCTTCAGATTGCACCCAATTTAGCAATGACGCTTTATCGATTTTCGCATCGCCAAAATGCTGATCAATGGCATCACTGTATAGCTGCCGTGACAGGGACGCCGAGCAGGGGCACGTGCTGGAATAGGGGATGGTGATTTCCAGCTCGGCGTTGAGATTACCCTTTCGTTTCTCGGCTTTTAGTTTTACCGGGTAAGACTGATAGCCCGACTCACCGCTAAGCAGGGCCTTTTTGTTGAGCAATAATTCAAAATCCAGATTCACTCTTGCGCTTTGGCTGATGTCCGCCTGAGAGCTCACCATGCCATCCAGCAGTTGCTCTACGGTTGAGCAATCCAGCATTTTACCGGCCAACTGGCTATTGAGCAGCAAGTGCAGACGCGACATATGAATACCCTTGGCTGTGCTGCTATCCAGGCTGACAAACAAATCAGCTTTAGCGGTTATTTGAAATGGTTCAGCTGCCTGGGAGATCATAGAAAACGGCACAGCGATGCCCTCCATGCCAACCCACTGTAGTAGCAATGGATTATCCGCACGATGGTATGAGGTAACATCGGGTAAGCGTTCAAAGTTGTACATAACTTTCCTTTCGGTTATCTAGGACAGGGGGAGATTTTTTATAGTTCGGCTAGGACTGGCAGGGTTATGTCGTTGAGCCGATGACATGAATTTGCTTATTCGGGGCGTCTACCTTGAGATAAAAACAATTGGGCCGGCCGGTATGACAAGCTGGCCCTTGCTGTTTGACCTGACAAAGCACCGCGTCGCCATCACAGTCAAAAGACATGGAGACAAGTTCCTGAGTATGGCCACTGGTCTCGCCTTTTATCCAAAATTCATTTCGGCTGCGAGACCAGTAGGTCATGCGCCCTGTATCCAAGGTTTTTTCCAGAGCGGCTTTATTCATCCACGCCATCATTAATACAGATTTCGTGTCATTGTCCTGAGTAATGACCGGGATTAGTCCCTGATCATTAAAAACAAGCTCGCACATGACGTCGGGCAGAGAAAGGACGCTCTGATCCGTTAGCCCCTCAAGCGTTTGGAAATACGGGCGCTTCACGCGACTTCACGCTGCTTATTTTCTGGGCAATCGCAATTAACCTTTTGACGGCACAAACGATAGTTCCAAACATGCCCAACTGCGATGAAGGTCGTACCAATTAACGACAGCCCCTTCTCCCAGAACTCGCTCAGGATGTCTTCACCCAAAAAGGCTGCGGCCGCAAGAATGCATAGTCCGACAGCACCAATCATTAACACGGAATAACGTTTGTGTTTTTTACAGCCCATGGTGAGCGCGATGACACTCGTTGGAATAACGGCAATCACCATCCAAAAATGGAACGCCTCATCTTCCAGGCCTAGAGCAGCCAAGGATGGTAATAAAGCCACGATAAGAGGCAATGCCAGGCAATGGATAGCGCAAAGCAAAGACAGGCTAATCGCTGTTTTATCCGTTATAACTTGCAGATTTCGCATTTATATTTCTCTGTTCATGTAAGTAAACAACATTCGTCGAAGCGAGAGATCTTAATTGCCTCCCTAAATAATAACGTTATGTTATAACATAACGTTAAAGGATGACAAATAATCCTATGCCGCAGCAAAGAATATCTCCGCTAGGGTGATGGTCTCGTCCTGTTTAACTATTAACGCGTAACGATGAGTGAAGGAAAGTCCCCGCTAGCCAGACGTAAAGAAGCACCGAACAAAATTTACCAACCGTAGTTTTCCCCATCAAACAGAGATCGTGTAGCCTTCACAGAACCATCACCCCTTCTTCCTGCAGCATATCAATCAACCGAATCAAGGGTAGCCCTTGAAGCGCTGTGACATCGTCACCTCGCATAGAGCTAAACAAGGCAATGCCAAGCTGCTCCCATTTGAAGCTACTGGCGCAATCCAGAGGCTGATCAAGCTGCACATAGCGCCTTAACGCCTCATCTGACAATGACCTCATCTTCACAGCATAGGGCACCATATCCAGCTGGTATGCCTCGGTATGGCTGTTATAAAGGCAAAGGCCTGTTAACAGTTGCAGCGTTTTTCCATTTGCCTGCTGCAATTGTTTAACCGCATTTTCAGCCGTATGAGGTTTACCAATAATTGCTCCATCAAGTACAGCAGCCTGATCGCTACCAATGATCAGCGCATTGGGGTAGAGCGGGGCAATTTTGCGCGCCTTTTCCAGCGCTAAGCGTTTCACCAGCTGTTCCGCTGTTTCATTAGCTTTTGGAGTTTCATCAATGTCAGGAGATGTACATTCAAAGTTAAGCTTCAGGCGTTCAAGCAGTTCTTTTCGGTAACGGGAGCTCGAGGCGAGTATGAGTTGCATAGATATCCAGAGTCAGCTTAGTTAAGAGGAGGGTTTAGTTCTAGCGAAGCACTTCGGCGTACCTGAAGTGCAGTTTTGATAAACAGTATGGGCAGCACAATTGCCACCAAAACGTTTGGCCATGCCCCATCGAATAACCAAAACACGAAACAAATTCATATTAGTGAGGAATCTACGGGGCTTATTCGGAACAGGCGATAGCACCCTTTCCGACACCTTCATAGGCAAAGACTTTGAAGTGCGAATCAGGCTTTTCCTGATTTAACTGTTGCACTATGAACTGAGCCAAACACTCGACCGTGGTATCGGTTTTAATGACTTCACACTCAGAACGAGGCATGAGCATTTCGAACCTTCCCTGATCAGCCTCGTAACTAAAACCAATATGCCGTTCATCACAGAGCCGCTTTGCCTTTTCACTTAGGTTTGATGAAGTGAAATCAAGAATATCCTCCTCTGAAGCAACGTAAATATCCTGCCAGCGTTGGCTCCATTGAGCCTCCAAAGTTTCACTGCGCTTTCCATCCTGCTCGATAATGATTTTTGAACGGTGACCGTGCGCAATACGCTGGCAATTACCGTCATGCTTTTTCAACCCATGGCTGTAGTGGTAATAGGGCGTGTTTATTTCCTCTGCCCTCAGGGATATTTGTAGCCCCAGAACATTAACGGGTAGCTCATTGTTAATATTGATGTGCAGATACTCAGCAACGGACTTCACATTGATTTTATCGGTAGCTATAAGTGCGTAGGCCTCTTGCGGACAATTAAAGTGAATTGACTGGTTACTGGCTCGTTCAAAGTCCACCAGCACATTGCCACCTACTTGTTGAACGCTTGTGATTGGATTTTCAAGCGGGACCAACAACTTATGATCCAGATGCTCGTCAATTAAGCGCTTAAGTTGCCTTTTGACCAAGGCAAAATCCAACACCATGCTTTCATCGTTAAGGTCACCATCCAGCACCACGTCAACAATCCAGCTTTCGCCCACAAGGCCGCGTTTTTCACACAGATAGGAAAAGTCCATCACCGTCAGATCATTAACAAATAAAAGCATGTAGAACCTGGATGGTTAGTTAATACGGGTTAATTGGATTCTCTGTTCAACCACTTCGCCTTATTACAGCCCACAGCATTTTTTATATTTACGACCACTATCACAGAGGGGGCAGGGGTCGTTGCGTCCAACTTTTGGGGTTAAACGAGTAACAGGGCTTTGAGGGCCACAACAGCTCGTATTGCTGCAGCAGCTTTCTTTTTCGTCGACAGGAGGAAAAGACGGTGCGGTATTTTCTTTATTCATAGTTAGTCACTTTCTTAAAACTGCAGTTATTCCGGCATTCGTGAAGAGTGATGCTCGATAATCAGCCAGCGTTTGCCGCTCCAGCGATATACAAAGGTGAAGCGTGCTTGCACGATAGAGCCATCATTGAAGGTAAAGGTGCAGACCCCGGAGTTAATAGCAATCTGATCGAAGATGCGTACATTTGACTCGTCAATTTTCCCCTGAGGGCCCAAGGCGAGAAAATCAATAAAATAATCTTCACGCTCGTCCTGATTATGACGAACTATATTAGATATCGTCGGAAGCAAAATAGCGTCGCTTTCGTAGAGAATGACTACATTTTTCGGGTTACCTGTCTGTAATGCACTATTCCACTCATGGAATAGTGCCACGATTTCATTTTCAGTCATGGTCTAGCTATTAAATGTGATTTGATATTACAGTGCTTTTTGAAACACGTTGTTATTAGCTTATCGGTTAAAAACCAAAGGCATTGCTGCGGAAGCAACATCTATAATATTTTTGCCGTTATAGACCTGTTGTCCATTAACCCAGGTACCCATGATTCGTGACTTAAAGGTATGGCCTGAGAAGGGTGTCCATGCACATTTGTAAAGGGCGCTCTGATCAGTCACGACAGTAGGCAAATCAGGATCGATCATCACCAAGTCGGCATAGTACCCCTCACGAATAAAACCGCGATCGCTAACTGCATAGCGTATTGCCGGGTTATGCGCGGTTTTTTCAACAACCTGATTTAGGCCTAGGCGACCGTGATGGACATGATCCATCAGGCTTAATAGCGCGTGCTGTACGAGCGGCAAACCGGCGGGTGCGCTCTCATAATCAGTTTGTTTTTCCGCCAGTGTGTGCGGTGCATGATCCGTGGCAATAATATCGATTTGCCCGGTATGTAATGCCTGCATAAGCGCGTCTCTGTCTTGCTTACTTTTGATTGCCGGGTTGCACTTGATGAAGTTGCCACGCTGAGCGTAATCCTGGTCGGTAAACCACAGGTGATGCACACAGGCTTCGGCGGTAATCGCTTTACCAGCAACAGGGCCTGCGTCAAAAAGTCTCAACTCCTGAGCGGTGGTGATATGCAATACATGCAGCTGGCTGTTGTAGCGTTTTGCCAGACCCACCGCATAGGAAGAGGAGGCGTAGCAGGCCTCGGTATCACGGATAATGGGATGGTCTTCAATCGTTAAGGTGCCTTTTGATTGCAGCATCTTGGCCTTATTGGCATCCATGATCGGGCCGCTTTCACAATGGGTCACAATCAAGGTAGGCGCTTCACGAAAGATGGGCTCGAGCGCTGTTGGGTTTTCAACCAACAGATCACCGGTTGATGCTCCCATAAACACCTTGAGGCCGCAGTGTCTTTTCGGATCGAGTAATTTGATCTGCTCGAGGTTATCTTCAGTTGCACCTAAATAGAACGCGTAGTTAGCCAAAGAGCTGTTAGCCGCTAAGGCATATTTGTTTTCCAGCGCTGATATGGTGGTGGTTGCCGGATTAACATTCGGCATTTCCATATAACTGGTAATTCCACCTGCCACTGCGGCACGAGATTCACTGGCAATGGAGCCTTTATGGGTTAAACCGGGTTCGCGAAAGTGCACCTGATCATCGATCATGCCCGGCATAAGATAGCAGCCATTGGCCTCATAAATATCATCCGCTGGCGTAGCGGGTATCTCACTGGCAATGTGTTCTATGCGTTGATTCTTAATGCGCAGGTCGGCTTCAAACACTTTGCCTTCATTAACAATCAGGGCGTTTTTAATTAGCGTTGGTGACATAGTAAGGATTAATTAAGGGTTAATAATTTATGTTGTTCGCCAGCAAAAAGCTGAGGGAGGGCAACGTACAAAACCTGCTCCCCTGATGGCGATATGTATACCTAATAAAATATTTTTGGTTGACGTGAAGATTGATGCCAGAAACTGCGGTTTGATTTTAGAAATCGATCAAGTTTCATCGCTGTAGTTTATGTTATGTTATAACATAACGTTAATAGGGTGAAGTACTCCTAATGTAATTGCTTAAAAATTTAAATGTAATCAGGCAATGCTTAATGCTCGTCCGCAGCACCAGCCACTGGCCCAGGCCCACTGGAAGTTAAAGCCGCCTAGCTGGCCGGTAACGTCGAGCACTTCACCGATAAAGTACAAGCCTTTGACGTTTTTTGCCTCGAAGGTTTTGGAGCTGATATCGTCAGTATCCACGCCGCCCAGAGTCACCTCTGCTTTTTTGTAGCCTTCGGTGCCGCTAGGAATAAACTGCCAGTGCTGGAACTGGTTGGCGACCTGTTCCAGCTCGCTATGCTTATAGGTTTGTAGTGGTCGTTGAGTGTCTATTTCGTGACAGAAGCAATTTACCACCTGCTGTGGGAAATATTGCTGGAGAATGGTTTGTAACTGTTTATTCGGTGAGCTTTGTTGATGAGTTTTTAATGCTGTAAACAGGTCGATCTCTGGTAAGCAACAAACGTCGACTTTGTCGCCAGGTTGCCAGTAGGAGGATATTTGTAATACGGCTGGCCCGCTCAGGCCTTTGTGGGTGAAAAGAATATTTTCCAAAAAGCGTTGGCCGTTACATTCAATACCAGCATCAATACTGACGCCCGCCAGCCCCTCAAATCGCTGTTTATCGGGACCATCAAAGGTAAAAGGAACCAGGCCGGGGCGGGTAGCGGTGATTTTTAAACCAAATTGTTGGGCAATGCGTAAACCAAAGTCACTGGCTCCCATTGTTGGAAAGGACATCGCTCCCGTTGCGATAACCAGTGCGCTGCTCTGGTAGTTTTCCAGCGTGCTGTTGATTGAAAAGGTGTCGCCACTTTTTTCGACGCTTTGAATGCTGCAATTGAGTTGGATAGTGACCCCCAACTTGGTGCAGCGATCCAGGAGCATGTTAAGGATGGCTTCGCTTTTGTTGTCGCTGAATAACTGGCCGAGTTTTTTTTCTGTCCAGGGTAAACCGGCGTTATCAACTTCAGCAATAAAGTCCCATTGGGTGTAACGTTTGAGCGCCGATTTGCAAAAGTGCGGGTTGGTGCTGAGGTAGTTAGCCGGCTCGGTATAGAGGTTGGTGAAGTTGCAACGGCCACCGCCACTGATCAAAATCTTTTTGCCTGCCTTATTGGCATGGTCAAGTACTAAGACCTGTTTGCCCTGTTCGGCGGCAGAAATGGCACACATTAAGCCAGCTGCGCCAGCGCCAATAATAATAACCGGTGAAAACATGATGATTGCAAAAGCAGCGAATTAGAGGAAGGCTCGCTGCTCAAGTCAGGCAGCGAGCATGGTCGTTAATGGCGGGACTATTTATCGGTGTTGTTATCGGCTGCTTGCGGAGCTTCTGATGAGCTTTTTTCGGCAGGGCAAGGATCCGTTTCGCTGTTAATATCACACACATAGGACTCTTCGATGTGTGCCTGCCATTCGGCTATCGTGGCGTTATCCACCTTGCCAACCCAGGCTTTTTGAACCTGGTAAAGGTGACGTTCGCCTTCGATAAGTTTGGTGATAAGTCGTGCGGCGGGGGCATTACCTCTTAAACAGGTTGTACGCCATGTGACGGATGGGTAAGTAGCACTGACATCACGGGCGATGTCAACCGATTCAAATTGGCGGCATTTAAGACTACCTTTTTTGTCACTCCATTGACGTACACCGTCGACATCTTTTTCAGGTTTATTAAAGACATTAACTTCGTAGAAGTCGTCGTAGGTGCGGCCTTTGGCACGCATTTCTTTGTTGAACCATACCAGGCGCTTGGAGTTAATCAGATCCTTGTTGGCAATTTCCCAAACTTCAGGGTCGGGCTGATAGGTGATCAGCTTTTCACCTTCAGCGGGCTCAAGGCCAGCCAGTGCAACGGATGAAAAAGTGCCTGCAATTAACAGGGAAATAACAGCGCGAATCTTCATAATGATGGGTACCTAAACAACAAGTTGCCCCTGACAGGGTCATTAAAACGTCGGGAAAGTTTACTCACCTCTCGCCTTTATTGGCAAGGACTCATTTATAGGGCGATGTTTTATTCAGCAGTTGTTTGTAATTTTAAGCCGCGGTTAATCTGCGTATACTGCCTATTGTTAGAGTGTAAATGCACGGTTGAACGTGTGCATAGTTTGAAACTGAGGAGCTTGAGATGCTTAAACGTCTGAACACTTTGTCATTGGCCTTGCTATTGGCTGCCGGAACAGTTCAGCAGACTGTCGCCGCGGAAAAATCCTGGTTGGATATGGGTAAGGGATTACTCGATTCGGTATTAACTGGCGACAAAAGCGAGTCGACAGCTTCGACAGCAGTTGCGGGCCTAAGTCAGACAGATATAGTCAATGGCCTTAAGGAAGCACTCAAAGTGGGCAGTGAGCGCGTGGTATCCCAGTTAGGACAAAATGGCGGTTTTAACAGTGATGAAGCGATTCGTATCCCGTTACCTTCACAGTTGCAACAGGTCGGCAACATGCTCGACAAGGTGGGCATGGGCGGCATTATGAGTGACCTTGAAACGCGTTTGAATAGGGCTGCTGAGCAGGCTACGCCAAAGGCCAAGGCGCTGTTTTGGGATGCCATCAAGCAAATGAGTTTTGATGATGCTAAGCGTATTTATAATGGTGCCGATGACGCGGCAACACAGTACCTGCGGGAAAAAATGAGCGGCCCGCTGGGTGAGGCGTTGCGACCTATTATTGAGGACAACTTGTCGCAGGTGGGTGCGGTTAAGCTCTACGACCAAGCCATGGGGCGTTATGACAATATCCCTTTTATGCCGGATGTTAAAGCTGACCTGACTGATCACACGGTCAACAAAAGCATGGATGGTATTTTTTACTACCTGGCTCAGGAAGAGGCGGCTATTCGTAAAGACCCTCTGAAGCGTAGCACAGAGTTACTACGCAAAGTGTTCGGCTCCTAAGCGTTTAGCGCATAACTACTGGGCCGGGAACCACTGTTCCGGCACCAGATCGATGTTCTGCTCGTTGTCGCTGATGGAGACTTCACCATCCTGCAGGCTGATATTGAGCTGCATGGTGCGCTGCGACATGTTCGCCAGCGCTTCGGTAGCTTCCTTAGATAGGTTGATAATACGCAGGTTGCTGAAGCGTTTTAAGTGCTTGGCATTTTGTTCCCACCAGATTTCTGCTGTGCGGCCACCATAGCAATAGATGATAACCTGTTGCGCACGGCCACAGGCTTTACGAATCCGCTTTTCATCTGGTTGGCCCAGATCAATCCAGAGTTCAATTTCACCGCTGAGGCTTTTCTGCCACAGGTCCGGTTCGTCATCGGTGCTGATACCCTTGGTGAATTGCAGCGATTCATTGGCGTTTAGGGCAAATGTGAGCAGCCGAATTAACATGCGTTCATCGGTCTCGGAGGGGTGGCGTGCCAGTACCAGATGATGGGTGTGATAATAATGCCGATCCATATCAGCGATATTGACTTCAGCTTTGAAAACCGTTGCGCTCAGGGCCATAAACTGGACTCGATTTGTTGTGTAAGGAATTAGATTAGGCGGCGTTTGTCGCCCTGTTTTAATGGGCAGGGCGGGCAGTTTACCGTATCATTCGCGGCTATAGAATGATTAATAAAAAGAGAGAGAGTTTGTGGTAAAAGCATCCTTTGTAGCGGGGCAACGCTGGATCAGTGATACCGAGGCCAGCCTGGGATTGGGCATTGTGCTGGAGATAGCCAATCGACGTGTCACGTTAAGTTTTCCTGCTGCTGCTGAGCAGCGCACCTACGCGATGGATAACGCACCTATTTCCCGAGTGACCTACCAGGTGGGTGACATGGTTTCCAGTCTTGATGGCCTGCGTTTCAAGGTCACTGAAGTACAAGAGGATCATGGCTGCCTGCTGTATCGCGGCTATGATGAGGATGGACATCTGGTCAACTTGCCAGAGCTGGAGCTGGATAGTTTTGTTCAGTTCAGTACACCTCAGGCCCGTATGTTTGCAGGCCAGATTGATAACCTGCAGCGCTTTAACCTGCGCTATGAAACACTTTCACACCTTCGTGAACACCAGTTATCCAGCGTCAACGGCCTGTTAGGGGCGCGGGTGCAGCTGTTGCCCCATCAGGTTTATATCGCTAATGAAGCGGGCCAACGCCGTGCGCCGCGAGTGTTGCTGGCCGACGAAGTAGGGCTGGGTAAAACCATCGAAGCAGGTTTAATCCTGCATCAGCAACTGGTCAGTGGTCGTGCCAGTCGCGCGTTGGTGGTCGTACCGGATAGTCTGGTGCACCAGTGGCTGGTGGAAATGCTGCGACGTTTTAATCTGCACTTTACCATTTTGGATGAGCCCCGCTGTTTGGCGTTAGCCGATACCCAGCTGGAGTCCGATTGGGATGATGAAATTGCGCTGTTGACGGATGATTTGCATGAGCAGGATGAAAACCCTTTCGAATCAGCGCAGTTGGTACTGTGTTCATTATCCTTTTTGACCGAGCACCCTAACCGTTTGGCGCAGGCTGAAGCGGCTGGCTGGGATTTGCTATTGGTTGATGAAGCCCACCATTTACAGTGGAGTGAACAGCAGGCCAGTGATGAGTACCAGTGTATTGAGCGCTTGGCGCAGGTGGCCGCAGGCTTATTGCTATTGACCGCCACACCTGAACAGTTGGGCTTGGAAAGCCACTTTGCGCGGCTGCGTCTGCTTGATCCGGATCGCTATTACGACCTTAAAAAATTCCGTGAAGAGGAAGTTCACTACCAGCCGGTGAATGCGCTGGTTGAAAAACTGTTGGCTTTGGATGAAGAGGGCGCCGACGTTACTGTGGATGATCATTTGCTGACGGCTCTGGAGGAGTACGCAGGAGCTGAGGCCATTGCGGATTTGCAAGCTGCTATCAGGGATGATGAGCATGAAGCGCGCAGTCATGCCGTTGCCAATATTATTCGTAGTTTGCTTGACCAGCATGGCACCGGTCGCGTGCTGTTTAGAAATACTCGCAGTGCCGTGCCGGGCTTCCCTGAGCGTCAACTTAATAGTCATGCTTTAACAGCCCCTGATTTTTATGAAGAGCTGGCTGAGTTGGCAACGGTAGATCAACTGCTTACACCGGAGCGCGTGTTGTCAGAGGATGGCGGTGATGCCTGGTTACAACATGACAGTCGTGTTGATTGGCTGGCAGATTGGTTGGCAGAACACCGTGAGGAAAAGGTGCTATTGATTTGTGCTCATGCCAGCACAGCTATCGCACTGGAAACCCATTTACGTCGGGATTTTGGAATGCCAACAGCGGTGTTTCACGAGGAGCTGGATTTGGTCGCTCGTGACCGTGCGGCAGCCTATTTCGCCGATGACGAAGAGGGTGCGCAGGTGCTCATTTGTTCTGAAATTGGTAGTGAGGGGCGCAATTTCCAGTTTGCGCATCACCTGGTGTTATTTGACCTGCCACTTAACTCTGATTTGCTGGAACAGCGTATTGGCCGTCTTGATCGTATTGGCCAACGTCATACGGTACAAATTCACGTGCCCTATTATGAAAATAGTGCACAGCAGGTCTTGCTGCGTTGGTACGATGAGGGACTGAACAGCTTTAAAGCAGCCTGTGCTGCCGGACAAATGATCACTGACAGCTTCCGTGAACTGTTAGAACTGGCGTTACAGCAACCGGCAGATGCTGGCGTGGTTGATAGGCTGGTAACGGATGCTGGTATTATGCGCGAACAAACCGAACAGCGTTTACAGCAGGGGCGGGATCGGTTGCTGGAATTGAACTCCTGTGATCAGCAGGTGGCAGGCGATTTAATTGAGCAGATTGTCGTGCAGGAGCGCAGTCACGAGCTGAGCCATTATATGGAGCGACTGTTTGATCAGTACGGTGTTGAACAGGAACGTCACAGTGCCCTGAGTGTCGTGCTGTCGCCGGGTGATCACATGCGTACCGCGCATTTTCCCGGCTTGCCCGATGGTGGCGTGACGGCGACGTTTCAACGTGAGTTTGCCCTGTCTCGAGAGGATGTGCAGTTTTTGAGTTGGGAGCACCCGATGGTCACGGGCGCCATGGACATGGTCATCAGTGAACAGTTTGGTAATACCTCGGTGGGTACTATCAAGCTGGGGCCGTTGAAGCCTGGTACGATTCTGCTGGAAGCTGTGTTTGTCATGCAGTGTGCAGCCCCGGCTGCATTACAGCTGCCTCGTTATCTGCCCTGTACCACGGTACGCGTGTTAACGGATCAAAAGGGTTCACAACTTGGACATGCATTGAGTCACGAAAAGCTGAATAAACTCATTAAGCGAGTACCTATTGGGACAGCACGAGAGCTGGTACGCCATGCGCAAAGTGAACTGACTCCGATGATCAAAAAAGCCGAAGACAGTGTGGTCGATAAGCAACAGCAGTTGATTGATGAGGCGTTAGAGAAAATGCGTACCCAACAGCAGGGTGAGTTGCAGCGCCTGGAGGCGTTGGCACAGGTTAATCCTAATATTCGTCAGCAGGAGATCGAGCTGTTGCGTGAGGAAACTCAAGCGCTTGCCGGTTATTTAGAAACAGCACAACTAAAGCTCGATGCGTTACGCGTCGTGGTGGCCGTTTAGGAGCAGAAATATGTACGTTTTTTCAGTAAATGCCACCGCTAAAGAGGCGATGCCGGATTTTCCGCAAGGGAAAACGGTGCCTTTTATTGTGTATATCAATGCTCCTGCATTAGAGGGAGCGAAAAAACTCTGCACCATGCACCTGTTGCGGGCAGGCTTTTTTAAAGTTGAGATAGAAAAACAGAAAAAGATTGCGGCTAATGTCTTGGCGGATAAAAAGCGCGTGGCAGCACACAGTGGTTTAAGTGAGGCTGTTGCAAAAGGTTATGCGATACACGTCTTCGATGAAGACTGATGATTTAATCAGGCTTAGCTTAGGCCAAAAGCGCCTGTAGCTGTTTAGGCAGAAGTGGTATAACAAAAATAAACCCCGCACTTGGCGGGGTTTATTTTAATAATTCTACTTAGGCAACCGTTACCTGAGTAGCTTGAGGTCCTTTAGGGCCTTGCTCGGTTTCAAAGTTAACCTGCTGTCCTTCCTGGAGCGTTCTGAAACCTTCGGATTGGATCGCTGAGTAGTGAACGAAAACGTCTTTGCTGCCGTCTTCTGGAGCGATAAAACCAAAACCTTTGGTTTCGTTAAACCATTTAACAGTACCTGTAGCCATGAAAAAAACCTCAAAAAAATTTGATCAAAAAATTAAAACGTTGCAAATCGTGATTGGTAAAACAGGACTGCTGAAGGGCAAATTCTGAAACCTGGATAGTGCAAACGAGAATAATCTTATAGCAAAGTTTTAAAAAAAACAGCACTTGATTAGAAAAATTAGGGGGGGAGTAAAGTGCTGTTTGATCTAACGCATTTGTACTTAAAAAAACTTATGGGATTTGGATTTTTCCGCCGCCAGGCATACCGCCACCCATTGCTCCGCCCATACCTTCTTCACCCGGCAGGACAATTTTATTAGCCTGTTCGCGCTGCATTTCTTCGATTTGCTTAATGGTTTTTTCAGCCGCGTCCTGAGCGAGCTGCGTAAACTGTTCAGCAGCTTCACCAATGGTGTTGGCTTGAATTTCAAAGTTGATAGGCAGAGGACCGGCAGCGGTACGCATCTGGGTTTCTCCCAGAAAGACTTTGTCGCGGCTGCTGTCATCTTCACCGCTCGCCAGCACAGGTGTCAGCATGTGAATGCTACCGATGCGGCGATCCGTAAACATTTCTTCACGGTAAAGGCTGTTGGGGTCCATGCCAGTCATGGCGCTGGCTTGATCTTGTTCGCTCATTAAAAACTCCGAAATTAATTCAGCAGTGTCATCAGGTGATTAGACGTTGCTTCAGGTGTAAAAGGCTATATATTACTGGTTCCGAAGCTGATTCGATAGTAGCGGATTAAGCTGTCGTTTATTTCATTGCGGTGTGGCACCCAAAAGGGTGGCTAAGTGAATCACGCGAGTTGTTTTTTGGGGGCTGCTCGCAAGCAACGATTGAATAAGATGTAAATGGGAATGTGCAGTGAGTGATGAAGAGTTAATGCAACAACAGAACCCTGATGAAGATGTGCGGGTTAAGCTCAATAAAGAAACCGGTAAAATTGGCTGGCATGAGCTGGAGAAGCATTTTGCCTCTGGTAATGTGGTGTATGTGTCGCAGGAGCTTGATTTGATAGAGGTTGCCTACCAGGTGTCGCAGGATAACAAAGCGGCTGTTGAAGCGTGGGTTGCTGCAGAGCAGCTAGCTCCCGCGTCTGATAAACAGGCGGCTGAATGGCATGCTAATAATGCTGAGTTTTGGGCGGTGGTGGTGGCACCCTTGGTACTGGTGCAGTTAGTAAAGCAGTGACCTGAGATGGTGTTTTGTAGTTAAGCTGATAACAATTGATCTACATAAGCTTTTTCAAAATCGGCAGGCGACATGGGTTTGGCAAAGTAGTAACCCTGAATGCGATCAAATTGTAAGCTCTGACACCAGTTTTTCTGTTGTTCCGTTTCGACGCCTTCAGCAACGATCTCCATCCCGAGAGTTTTAGCAAATGCACCTATTGCTTTTAATAACTGCAGATCATCTTTATTTTCACAGATGGTCTGAATAAATGAGCGATCAATTTTTAATACTTTGAAGGGGTGATTTTTCAGTTGCTGCAGTGATGAGTAACCTGTGCCAAAGTCATCAATAGCAAGCACAATTCCTTTGTCTGCTAAATCTTTTAAGAGCTGTATGCATAAATCATTGTTGTCGGAGATTGCGCTTTCAGTAAGCTCAAGCTCGAGGCGATGAGGCTCAACGTCGAATGTTGAGAGTAGTTGGTCTATTGTTTCGATCAACCCGGTTTGCCCTAACTGTATGGCCGATAAATTAATGGCAATGAGCAAATTAAAGTTTGGTGATTGAAAACGCAGCTGCCACGATTGAAATTGTTTGATGGCCGTTTCAAATACCCAGTTGCCGATATCAACGATTAACCCGGTTTCTTCAGCGATGGGAATAAATTTATCCGGGCTAATAAGCCCTTTTTCCGGGTGTTGCCAGCGTATTAACGCTTCAACACCGATGACTTTTTCTGACTGAGCGTCAATTTGAGGCTGATAGTGGAGAAATAGTTCGTGTCGTTCAATGGCCAAGTGAAGGTCACGCTCTAGCTCAATGCGAGTTTGGATCTGATCGTGTAATTCTCGGGAGTAAAATTGTGCCTGATTACGGCCACCTTCCTTGGAACGGTAAAGTGCGACATCAGCGCACTTCATCAATTGTATGTTATCACTGGCGCATTCCGGGTAGGTCGATATGCCGATACTGGCCGAAATAATGAGCTCTTGCCCCTCTACCTTGAACGGTGCTTCGAGGGCGGAAAGAAGTCTATCTGTTAGACGACGTACTTTTGAAATATCATCCAGGTCATGAATTAGGATGGCGAATTCGTCGCCACCCAATCGGCACAGTAAGTCGCCATCCCTGACAGGTCCCTGTAGGCGCTTTGCAACCTGGCTGAGTAATACGTCTCCGGCAGCGTGTCCTAACGTATCGTTTACATATTTAAATTTGTCGAGATCAAGCATTACCATCGCAACACTTCTTTTCAGGCGCTTAGCTAATGGCAGAGCGTCTTTTAGCGCAGATTCAAACATATAGCGGTTAGCTAATCCGGTGAGTGAATCAACTTCAGCAAGTAGCCGTAATTTTGCATGGCTTTCTCGCAGGGCCTGTTCGATGCGATAGCGTTCTTTGGCGTGAGAAATGGCGCGCATTAACCGCGAACCTGTGACTTCGCTTTTTATGATGAAATCTTGAGCTCCCTCTTCTATGCATCGCAGAGCCAGGGTCTCATCATCGCTATGGCTTAACATGACTACCGGCGGGTTATAATTAGTTCCACCCCGTAATAGTTTTAAAAGCTCTAGGCCGCTCATGGAGGGAAGTTGGTAGTCGAGTAAAATGAGGTCAAATTTGTGGATCTTGGAAAGCTCCAATCCCTCTTCAGCGGAGCAGGCTTCGGTAACGTCCATTGGGTCGCCACTTTTTTTGAGAGCTCGCATGGCGCTCATTCTGTCGAGCGTATCATCATCGATCAGTAATAATCTCATACTGTGTGTCCCTACAGCTGACTTCTGTTTATTTTTCTCTGACTGGGAACTCGACTAAACGCCAGTAGTGATCGAGCAGTTTCATAAAGTCATCAAATCCATTATCTAATGATGATTTTACGATATAACCTGCGATATGTTCCTTGTATGCTGCAGCTTTATCCTCATCGTCTTTGGATGTGGTCAGAACAAATATTACGCTGTCTGTTAATGTAGGATCATCTCGGACTTCTTTCAACATTTCCAATCCACTCATGCGTGGCATGTTTAAATCAAGCAAAATTAATCGAGGATGAGCGGCTGTGCCGTCACGCAACATTTGTAGTCCTTCAATGCCGTCTCGTGCGCGACAAATTGGATTGGCCACCCGCAGTTTTTTAAAGGCCCGCTGAACACCCATTGCATCAATGTCATCGTCCTCGACCAGCAGAACAGATACGGCTTTATAGCGATTATCACTCATCTAACAAGCTCCTTAATGTTTTTTCATCCGGCCAGGTGAAAATCATACGGGTGCCTCTTTGACCGTCCGATTCAATCATGATGTTGCTGTTATAGTAATCCAATATTTTTTTGATGATTGCTAGGCCCATACCGCTGCCTTCTACGTCATCTCTAGGCTTTAGGGTCTGGAAAATGCGGAATACCCGCTCATGCTGATCGAGCGGAATGCCGGGACCGTCGTCCTCAATAATGAACTGATACCCGTTTTCGGTCGGTCCTGCATGAATGTGGATGTGGCCTTGATCGCGATCATGGTGTTTGATTGCGTTGTTAATGAGGTTTCGGAATATTTGCTCCAGAGGGACGGATAGCGTCACGATTTCCGGTAAGTTATCGTCACAGGTGAGTGTGAATCCGGGAGGCGGCGCTAATAGCTCGAATAGATTGTAGAGCGTTGCTGTAATGTCGATCTGCTTGAATTCACCATGCATACGACCAATTCGGGAGTAGGCGAGCAGATCATCTAGTAATTTCTCAAGTCGAGCCGCCCGGTTTTTCATCAGGTTGAGATGCTTGGTCGTGTCTTCGTCTATGTTGTCTTGCAGGTCTTCTGCGATCCAGCTGGCCAGCTGGATAATGCCTCGTAAAGGCGCTTTTAAGTCGTGTGATGCAACATAGGCGAAATTATTAAGCTCTTGATTGCTGCGCTCAAGCTCATGGTTACTTTTCTCTAGCTTTAATGTGTATTCGGCTTCACGTCGGCGGCTTTCTGTTATATCTGATATATCAATGATGGAGACGAGAATGTTGCCTTGATTGTCATGATCCAGTGGCGCCAAGCTGATATCTACAGCAAAAAGCCCCCCGTCACGGTGCCGGCCAAACAAGTCTAAACCGGAGCCCATCTTTCGTTTTGTTGGCTGTAGGAAATAGGCCTCGCGGTGGGCGGTATGTTGAGACTGTAATTGGTGGGGCATCAATATTTCGACTTTTTGTCCTATAAGCTCGTCTTTCTGATAACCAAATAGTGTCAGAGCCTCTGTATTTGCGGTGGTGATTTTGCCGTCCTTATCGACAACTAATAAAGCAATGAGGGCGGTGTCGAACAGTACATCATTGTGTCTACTGAGTTGCTTTTTTTGTTGCTCTGCAAGACGTCTCTTTTCCGACTCTAAGGCGGTGATATGCCTGGATTGAATGTATTCTCGGCGGCGTAAATTATGAAAATAGAGTAATACTAAAATAGCCGCGAGCCCGCCAAGCAAGATAATAAGGGGCAGTAGCGATGTTGATTGTGATACATAGTCAGTGGTCGGTGATAGTTCCGTTTGCCAGGATATGTTTTTTAATGATAACGCGGTTGTCAGTTTGTATCGGTCGTTGACGAGTGAAGGGGTGGTGCTTGTAAAAATTAACTGGTTGTTATGGTAAACGCGGTAATCTAAGTTTTTGCTTATTTGTGTTTTTTGGGCGAGGCTGACAAAGAGTTTATCAACGCTGGCTACACCAATGACAAAGCCATCGAAGGTACCATCTATAAATAGCGGAATATGGACAAGGAATGTCTCTCCTCTCGGTACGATTGAGACTTTGTTAGAAATAGGAGGGGGCTTTTTATCATATGTTTCTAATAGTATCTGATGAAGCTTTTGGTTGTTGAGGGAGAACTTGCTATCGGCAACTGATACGATCCCGCGTACCTGGAATGAGCCGTCGACCAGCCCAATGGTCTGAAACACAGATAGGTGATTGATATAGTTTTGTGCGTCAGCCAGCCAGACATTTTTGGGCATGCCACCCCATTGTCGCCAGCGGTCTGCCATTCTTATCAGTGTTTCGATTTGAGCATTAATGTAGTTTTCGGTTGTTAGGCGAAAGTTGTTTACTTGGTTAGTCAGGTCATTTTTTAGCTGTTTTTCCTGCCAGTTGGAGGTTGCCTGCGAGAGTGTTATCACAAGCACGGCAAGTAGAATTGACGAGGCGATGACCGGCCCGTTGTTTAACGAATCTTTTTCTCTCTGAGCAAACTTAGATAAAGCCCAAAGAGATAGTGCCGACCCTAGCGCAATGAACCCCACCGAGGTGTGTAATGCCATACGGGTTAAGTGTTCCCAGCCATAATTGGTGTCAACGCCAAGTAGATAGCCAAAAAAAGCCATGCACCCTAGACCAACGATAACGGGGCCCATTAGCAGAATTTTATTGAAGTGCTTTATGAGGCTGAAAAGAAATATTGTTGCTCCACTGAGAAAGAAGCAGAACGCTGTATTGGGAGCCATTCTTCCCGGGTAGACGGTTTTTGTTGTGACATGATGCTCCATGAGCAGCTGGTCAATGCCAAGATTAATTTGAGCACCGTACTGAACGAGCGTGAGACCGCTAATCGTTGCAGCAAGGGCGCTTAATACTAATGAAAACAGTCTTTGATTTCTAAGTGCGGTAAGTAACGCGGTGCCTGATAGTACGAAACACAGCGCGGTGTTGTATTGCATGGGAGCAAAGGAGGGATGTACTTGAATGAGAGGAGTACTTTTTATGTGCCAGCCGAACAAGACTAGCCCCCCCAAACTGACCACTAAGCCCGCTAACAGGTAAACGATGGCCAAAAGATAGGTATTATTTCTCTGTGTGTATAGCTGGTCAGACATCCGTTCTTACCCGCTTGTTAATTACTTTTAGAAAACTGAAATACTAAGAATTTGATTTAAATAGCATTTTTTTGAGCAAAAGATTAGCTAGATATTAAGTCTAGTTAAAAATAGCGGGAGCGCTAACTTTTTAGAGACTTTGTGGGGCTGATTTTTATGAAATGTTTTAGCCGTGTTTGGCTAAAAAACGGTCCAATGCGTTGGCGAAAGCCTGTCGGTCGCTATGGTTTAAAGGTGGAGGGCCGCCACTAACCTGGCCGGTGCTGCGCAGCTCTTCCATGAAATTACGCATGGTTAGGCGCTGTTTAATATTTTCCTTGGTATAAAATGCACCACGTGGGTTGATGGCGTGTGCTTCGGCGTCGATGACTTCATCGGCGAGTGGAATATCGGCAGTAATGACCAAATCGCCAGCACTCAGGTTCTGGACGATATAGTTATCGGCGACATCAAATCCGGGCGGCACTTGCACTGTGCGAATGAGTGGTGAGGGCGGTGTTTTTAGTGGTTGGTTGGCAACCAGAATCAACTCTACCTGCTTACGCTGGCTGGCGCGGTAGAGAATTTCCTTAATGACACCCGGGCAGGCGTCTGCATCAATCCAGATTTTCATTATTTCAGTTAACTGTGGGGGGAAGGTTAAGGAAAAAAAGCCCACCTTCGAATTAACAAAGGTGGGTGCCTGGCTTATTCGTAGGTGCAGAAATAAGCTGTTTCTACCTCAACTTTTAGGTAAAAGGTTTTGTTCGCGTCAACCACAAAATATTCGCCTGCCGAGTAGGTATTCCACTCATCGCTGTCTGGTAGTTTAACGGTTAATGCGCCGCTGACCACGGTCATTACTTCTTTCTGGCTGGTACCAAACTCGTATTCACCAATCGCCATCACGCCAACTGTCGCTGGCAGTGTTTCGGTTTGAAAGCCGATTGAGGTTACTTTGCCATCAAAATATTCATTAACTTTAAACATGGTGATTTCCTTCTAATTTTCGATAAGAGTTATTTGCGTTTCGGTTTGCTCGGCGCTTTGCGTTTTTGCGGCTTGCGTGGCCCGTCAGAATCCTGAGAGGGTTTGTCGCCCTTCATTAAACTCATGTGCATGGGGTGGTTACGGACACGCACTTTTTTCAGGTGGTTAAAGACTTCCTTGGGCATGCCGTCCGGCAGCTCAACGGTGCTGTAATCATCCTGAATATTGATGCCGCCAATGTAAGCGCTGTCGATATCCGCTTCGTTGGCAATGGCGCCAACGATATCTCCCGGTGTGACCTGGTGCTCACGGCCAACCTCCAGGCGATAGGTTTGCATGGCAATGTTGGCGTCAACTTTGCTACCGCTACGGCGTTTACTTTCCCGGGGCTCGCGACTTTTATTGTCCTTTCTTCCGCGGTCATTTCGTGAGTCTGAGCGCGAATCAGAACGAGAGTCACGTCTATCATCGCGGTCTCGGCGGTTATCTCGATCCCGTGCCTTGTGCTTGGGTTCAGGGGGTACTTCTAGTGGGCGTTCTTTTTGCAACATGTAGGCAAAACTGGCGGCTATTTGTTGTGCGTCGCAGTTTAGCTCAGTGGTTAGCTCGTTGATCAGCTCGTCAAAAAACGGTTTTGGTGTTTCTGACATCGCTTCGAGCAGGCTTTCCTTGAAGCGCTCTTTACGTTGCGTTGCAATCTCGTCGGAGCTAGGGAAGGTCATGCGTTCGATAGGCTTGCGCGTGGTGCGTTCGATGGTTTGCAGCATACGACGCTCGCGGTTGGCGACAAATAGAATCGCCTTACCCAAACGGCCGGCACGACCGGTACGGCCAATACGGTGTACGTACGTCTCGGCATCGTAAGGAATATCGTAGTTGATCACGTGGGATATGCGCTGGACGTCCAGGCCTCGCGCGGCTACGTCGGTGGCGACCAGAATATCGATCTTGCCTTTTTTCAGCTGATCAATGGTGCGTTCACGTAATTGCTGGCTCATGTCGCCATTAATGGCGGCGCAGGTATGTCCACGGGCAATAATTTTTTCGGTTAATTCAGTGGTGGCACCGCGAGTACGCACAAAAATGATGATGCCGTCGTAATCTTCCACTTCCAGAATACGGGTCATCGCATCCATTTTCTGGCCCATACCACTGACCATCAGATAACTTTGATCAATGGTATCAACCGTGGTGGCCTTGGACTCGATCTTGATATGTTCTGGATTGGTCAGAAAACGCTGTGAAACGCGACGGATTGGCTCCGGCAATGTGGCGGAAAAAAGGGCCGTTTGTTGCTCGCCGGAGGTGTGCGACAGAATGGTTTCGACGTCGTCGATGAACCCCATGCGCAGCATTTCATCGGCTTCATCCAGCACCATGATTTTCAGGTGATCCAGTTTCAGGCTCTTACGTCGCAGGTGATCCAGCAAACGACCGGGGGTGCCCACCACAACCTGAGGGCCACGTTTCAGCTGTTTGAGCTGGTTAACGATATCCTGACCACCATAAAGCGGCAGGACGTGGAAATTTTTCAGGCAAGAGGCGTAGGTCTGAAACGCTTCAGCCACCTGAATGGCCAGCTCACGCGTAGGTGCCAGCACGAGGACCTGTGGTTCGTTCAGTTTGGCATCGATTTGCGACAGAATGGGTAATGCAAAGGCAGCGGTTTTACCGGTACCAGTTTGTGCCTGACCGATAATGTCGCAGCCTGTCATCAGCACAGGAATTGCTGCCGCTTGAATCGGAGAGGGGGTTTCGTAACCCACTTTTTTTAGCGCATCTAAAACCGGTTTGGATAAGCCTAGATCGGTAAAAGTAGTGGTAATTTCTGTTGTTGCTTCGGACATGTTTAGGGCCTGTTAATGCTATTTAATACATCACTGCTAATTGCTTTTTTTATCCAACAAGGCGATACGAGTGAGGTGTAGCACAGCCTACATGAACAAGTAACAACGTCGTGGGGAAGAAAAAATAGCTTCAGCCCTTTGAGTTATGGCTGAAAAATCGCCATGCTGCGTTATTCGTCGCTCATTTGGAATAACCAAACTTCGTTCCTTCTGCCTTGTCTGACACTTTTAGCTATACAGTCATGTTTAAATAGCGCTATCAGGCCTGGAGCCTGTTAATCGCGACTAACTAAACAGTGGGTTCGACAGATTGGTAACGGTATTCAAAATTCGGGGGCGTAGTCTAACTTATTTAGGCCTTTAGCCGTTAACATTATTTGCAATATCAACTTGTTAGCGGCTGACATCATACTTGATAATCAGTGATAAAGATTAGAACCTCCCTGCCAATAGTTGAACCCAGGGTTAGGCCGCTTGTTCGTCTTTTGCTCATGGGCCGACAGCGTAGGTTTGTCGGCGTTTAAATGACAACTAGGCGATGATGATTTTGCTGCTGGCTCTTGCAAGGTTAGTTGGTAAAGCTTTTCAAGGTAGGGAATTAGGCAGTTGCAAAGCATTTCTCGCAGTGATTTGTTTACAGCAGGATTGCGGCACACAAAACTAAATTTTTCGTGTAATTGATTAAGTAGGTGTTGAGCCTTTTCCGGGTAACGCTGCTGTACTAAATTGGTTGCCAGATACTGTGCTGATAGCAGAGTATTGGCGGCGTTGTCTGTTTCGCTACAATGACTGATTTGGCGGGCAAAAATAATATTGGCTATATCGTAGGCCGTACCAAAACAGCGCTCAGCTGTTTGTGGTGTTTGGGCATTGACAGCCTCCAGCCCCATCGCCATTGAGCGCTCCCAGTCCTGTTGAGCTTTTGCTAAATCCTGACAATAAACGTGGAAATGATGTTTGCACAAATAACGGCTGTTCATTGTTTTTCTCCCTGATCATCAGCGCAGGCGATCAGCAAAAGCTGTTTGAACAGTTTTTGCATTTCCTGTTTATAGCGAGATTCCTGATTTATTACTTCCTTGGGAAAGTCCCAGATCAGCGAGGCATCGCCACTTCGTGTATTAATCAGGCGCAATCGAGGGGCGCCATCTTCAAGCCAGGCATTAACGGTGTAACTCATGGTTGTCTCCTTATTAAAGCAGCGAGAATTGAAAAGAGTGAAATTATTATATGAGAATGATTATCATTTGCAAACAATTTGTTTTGTGGATATTTTTCTTTTGCTGCTTGCCTGCGAACCGTGAATTTCTTATGTTGTGCCCCCGTTTATTTCTGCTTATCAACATGCCAACCGAGCAACGAAAAATCATCCACTGTGACTGCGACTGCTTTTACGCGTCGGTTGAGATGCGTGATGACCCGTCGTTACGCAGTTTACCTCTGGCGATTGGCGGTCCAGCCAGCCAGCGCGGTGTGATTGCGACCTGTAACTATGAGGCGCGCGAACATGGTATTCACTCCGCTATGTCGTCGGCCCATGCTCGCCGGCAGTGCCCGGGGTTGGTGATTTTGCCGCCTAATTTTGATAAGTACCGGGAAGTGTCTCGCCAGATGCGAGAAATCTTTTTTGATTACACCGAACTGGTGGAGCCGCTGTCGCTGGATGAGGCTTATCTGGATGTAACCGATAGCGATAAGTGCCGGGGCAGTGCGACCTTGATTGCGCGTGAGATTCGACAACGGGTGAAAAAGGAGTTGGGTATTACCCTGTCGACGGGGGTCGCACCTAATAAATTTCTCGCCAAAATTGGCAGTGACTGGAATAAGCCCGATGGTGAGACCATTATTTTGCCAGAGGATATTGATGCCTTTGTTGAAAAGCTGCCGGTTAAAAAGATCTTTGGTGTAGGGAAGGTGACAGCAGAGAAGCTGCATCGCTTTGGTGCCGATAGCTGTGGCGAGCTGCGGCAATTTTCAGTCTTTGAACTCACCGAAAACTTTGGGCGTTTTGGCGGGCGGTTGTATGAACTGTGCCGCGGCATTGATTCGCGCCCGGTAAAACCTTCGCAGCGGCGCAAGTCTTTGAGTGTGGAGCATACTTACCCTGAAGATTTACCGGATCTGGAGGCTTGTCTGAAACAGCTGCCTGAGCTGCTGATCAAGTTGCGCTCGCGTTTGCGGCTGGTGGATAACCAGTATTTGATTACCAAACAGTTGGTGAAGATGAAGTTTAATGACTTCCAGTCCACCACCGTTGAGTGCCTGAGCCGCAAACCTGATGATGCGACCTTTCGTGAGCTGATGGCCACCGCGTTTGAGCGCGGGAATTTACCGGTGCGGTTGCTCGGTGTGGGGGTGCGCTTCGTGGACTTGCTGGAAGAGGGGAAGCCTGAACAATTGGAGTTGTTTGAGGATAAATAGGATACACGACTGAAAGACGGAAGATTTCTCCCCATGGTCGAAATGATGAGTTGTTTTGCTAGTCTACACAGGGATAAAGTAGACCCATGAACCCCATTCTCGAAGTTCGTCACCTCAAAAAGCAGTTCGCTGAGATAACAGCGGTTGACGACATCAGTTTTCAGATTCAGCCCGGCACCTGCTTTGGTTTGCTAGGCCCTAATGGTGCCGGCAAAACCACCACCATTGAAATGATAGAAGGGCTGACGGAACCAACCGGCGGTGAGATTCTGTATCAGGGTAAACCGCGGGATCAACGCTTTAAAATGGAAGCCGGCATTCAGTTTCAGTCCACCTCGGTGATGGACAAGCTCGCGGTCATTGAAATCCTTAAACTGTTCTATAGTCTCTACTCTAAACGTACCGACCTCGATGCGTTGATTCAAACCTGTGGGCTTGAAAGTCTGCTTCCGCAAAGGGCCACTAAATTGTCGGGCGGTCAGAAACAGCGGTTGATGTTTGCGCTGGCGCTGATTAACGATCCGCAAATTGTTTTTCTCGATGAACCGACAACGGGGCTTGACCCTCAATCGCGCCGTAACCTGTGGGATATGATCGAGCGTATCAAAGCACAGGGTAAAACGGTGCTGTTGACCACGCATTACATGGATGAGGCGGAAATTCTTTGCGATACGTTAGTGATTGTTGATCAGGGGAAAATTATTGCTCAGGGCACACCAAAGGAATTGTTAAAACAACATTTTGACCATTTTTATGTCAGCCTGGATCGAGCGGATTTTGAGTCTCATTTGCCGCATTGGCCGGAAGCGGTGAACGAGTCGCATGATGTGATTGAAATTCAGAGTCAATCGGTTGAAGTCACCCTGCAACAGTTGCAGCAACATCAGGTGAATTTGCGTTCCTTGCGGGTGCGCAATCCAACCTTGGAGGACCTGTTTTTAAAACTGACAGGGCATAGTTTGCGTGAATAAATCACTTGCCAGTCACGGCCAGATTATCTGGGCGTTATTTGTCACCCGCACCAAGGAGTTTTACCGTGACCGTGGTGCGCTGCTGTGGTCAATGCTACTGCCCATCTGCATTGTCGCCGCCATCGCTATTGCTTTCTCCGGCAAGGGGCAGGAGCTGTTCCGGGTAGGTGTGTATCAAAGTGGTTCGGCGGTAATAAGTGAAAAACTGTTGGAACAACCCTTCGTGGAAACAGTTAACTATGACAACTTTGAGAAGGCGCTGGTACGTGTTCGCCATCATCAACTGGATCTGTTACTGGCAACGGATCAACCGGGTAAATATTGGATTAATGAGACGTCGGTAAAGGGAATTGCCGCTGAAAAACTGCTATTGGCCCATCTTGATCCTATTAGTAAGGGCGGTGCTGATACCGAGTGGTCACGGCAGTTGGTGTCTGGCCAGCAAATCCGTTACGTGGATTGGGTCATTCCTGGGGTGTTGGGCATGAACGTCATGTTTGGGGCTCTATTTGGCATTGGTTTTGTGATTGTGCGTTACCGTAAAAATGGTGTGCTGAAACGCTTGCAGGTGACGCCCGTGACGCCCTTGGAGTTTTTGACGGCGCAGGTGTTATCGCGCCTGCTGGTGATGATGATCACAGCGGCGGTGGTTTATATTGGCTGTGATTTATTTTTAAATTTTGTCATGCTGGGAAACTATCTGTTGCTGGCTCTGGTGGCGGTATTAGGGATTTTTGCCATGATCACTCTGGCGCTGATTATTGCCAGTCGCACCGCCAGTGAAGAGTTGGCCAACGGCCTGCTTAATTTCGCCGCTTTCCCGATGTTGCTCTTGTCTGAGGTCTGGTTTTCGCTGGATAATGCGCCGGCCTGGTTGCAGGCTGTGTCTCAGTGCTTCCCGTTAACCCATATGGTGCAGGCAGCACGCGACATTATGATGAGTGGTGCAGGTTTTGTGGAGGTGTCTCACCACCTGTTGGTGATGACGCTGATGAGCGGTGTATTCCTGGCGGTTGCAGCTTATCTGTTTCGCTGGAATGAGCGGTAATTTATCGAGAGAAAAATATGGAAGCTGATTTTTGGCATAGCCGTTGGCAAGAGGGTCGCATTGGCTTTCATCAAAATGACGTAAACGGCTTTTTACAAAATCATTGGGCAACCTTGAAATTGCCGGAAAAGTCGACCGTTTTTGTACCGCTGTGTGGCAAGTCACTGGATATGTTGTGGCTGGCTTCTCTGGGGCATCGGGTGGTTGGCGTTGAGTTAAGTGAAATCGCCGCGCAGCAATTCTTTGCCGAGCAGAGCGTACAGCCCGATGTTGTGAAAGGCGACCGCTTTACCAGCTACAGCGCCAAC
Organism: Gammaproteobacteria bacterium F7; assembly: GCA_001593685.1. GTDB lineage: Bacteria > Pseudomonadota > Gammaproteobacteria > Pseudomonadales > IMCC2047 > IMCC2047. Next base: position 549 of record LUKI01000005.1, on the reverse strand, counting down.
AATGTAACGATTTTATGCGGTGACTTTTTTGATCTTGTTGCCACTGATCTTGACGGGGCTGTGGCGGTATTTGATCGTGCTGCTTTAATCGCGCTGCCGAAAGACATGCGTAAGCGTTATGCGGAGCATTTGAGGCAATTGCTGTCCAGTGGTTGTCAGTTGTTATTGGTGGCCATGGAATACGATGAGTCGGCTCTGTCAGGCCCACCGTTCAATGTGCCCTGGGCGGAGGTGTCTACGCTGTTTGATCACCAAGGCGAGCTAAGCATTGTTACGGAACAAAAAGCCGATGCGCGCGGTACGCCCTGTCTTGAACGTCTTTACCGTCTGATTTACGGCTAACTGGTTTGTATAAGCACTACTGGAATTTCTACTGGCCGTTGGCGCTGACCACCTGCCTGATGCTGCTGGGCATGCAGGTGTTCAACGGTATTCTGGCGCGCTACCCCAATGCTGAATATGAACTGGCGGTGATGGCCTACGCGCTGAGTACCGTGCTGTTTCTGGAAATTGCCACGGTATTTATGCCGCAGATGGTGACCGTGTATG
>LUKI01000004.1 GCA_001593685.1 Gammaproteobacteria bacterium F7 | reverse complement strand
GCACGCAACAAAACAGCGCTCGCGCAGCCTTTAAAGCCTTCAAAAAAGCCTGCCACAATAACGCCGCCACCGACGCACGGCACAGCCTTATCGACTGGTTTAAATGCACTCACCCCCAACAACAAATCTCGGGGCTACAGAGCGTTAGTGAGCACTACAAAAATACTGAACTAGATACGCTGATAAGAGATATGGAACAATCGTTATATGCTGAAGATGCGCACAGCTGGCAGGGAAAGGCACTGCTTGACTGCGTTGAAGCATTAGAAAAAACTCATGGGAAACAGCACAAAAACGTGGATAAAACTGCGCTCAAACCGCTCTATCCCTTTTAGCAACCGGTGACTAACTTCGTATAAATTTTTTTATTTAAGCGGCTATCTATATGCCAACGCAAATGCGACACTTAGCCGACAATCGCTGCATAAGGCAGCCGTTTTAAACACTTTATAATAAGGGTATCAGTATGGATCTTTTTTGCGGCATCGTGCTGGGCAAAAGCAGCATCAACGTCACGATTATCGACGAGAAACAAAATGAAGTGCTTAACGAAGATGTGCCAAATGATGCGCCGAGCGTCATTGCTGCACTCAATCCACACAAACGTGACCTGCAAAGTATCGTCATGGAAGCCTGCCACAACCCAGAGTGGCTGATGGACGCGCTTTATGCCGACGGTTTCACCAACGTACATGCTATTGACTAGCAGTAAACCCTGCCGCGCGTTAATAACGGTTTATCTCAAAGATTATCTTAATAACGCGCCAATTTTATTTCCCATTTCAAGAAAGCAAACTCACCAACGCTAAATACCCCATACTTTCTGTTATTTGTCCAGATCAGACTGTTAACTGCTAAGGAATAGACTCTGTGAATATTATTGAAGCAACTCACCCCCTGTCAGACGAACAGCGGTCAGAAATTATCTTTGCCGGCGACTTACTTTTATTCAGACAGCTACCCTCCATGCTGGCTCTATGCCAATACGTTGACAGGTTTATGTCCGAAGCACTGGGTGGCGGTTCACCAGAGCAGGCTATACACAACCTATCCCCCGAAGATTATTTACAATTTATTATCGATATGCAGCAACGCTTTCAGGAAGATCCTGAAACCAAAAAACTCTTTTTTCAGGTATTACAGGAAACAGGGGTAAACTTGGGCTCAACTTTCTATGATTACTTCCCAATGCGAGTTGTCTCCGCGCAGGAGAAGTTCACCAGCGGTTTGCGAACAACCGTTGGTCACCACCGTGACACCTGGGGCGGAAACGTACAGGCACAATGCAATTGGTGGGCGCCTATTTATGACATAGAGGCAGAGCGAAGCATGGCGTTTTACCCAGACTACTGGGATAAAGCCACCGTTAATACAACAGCGGACTGGGAGTTCAGCAAATACCTGGCGGCTCGTAAAGAAACGCCCAAGGGCGAAAAAGTGCCTTACCCCGGCGCACCAGAACTTCTCGAGACTATAGATGAATCAAATGCCTTTAAAGTGGTTCTCTCCGCCGGTGACGTGTTGAACTTTTCCAGTGCGCATCTACACGCCACTGTACCCAACACCACAGAATTAACGCGATATAGCGTTGAAATGCGGACAATTAACCTCGCAGACTTACAGGCAGGTCGTGGTGCTCCCAATATAGACAATGCCGCTAAAACAATACGTTACAACTGGTACCGGAACGCCCTGGATAACAGCTCTCTAAAAGACCATATCGGTTAAATAGCTGTTTTGCCTCATGATTCAAGGGTTTTAATCGATCAATGCGGGAATTAGTATTAGTCATAAAGGGACTATATCCACATAGTTACAGCTAACATGGCAAAGCGCTTTGCTGTGACAGCGCTTATTTATGGTTTAACGCAGGTATCAGGCATGTACACACTTTATGAATATGCACCATCAGGTAACAGCTACAAACTACGCCTCGCCATGACACAGCTTGGTCTACCTTTTAAACGCATTAACCTGGACATCACCCAGGGCGAATCCAGAACCCCGGAATTTCTTGAAATAAATGCTAATGGCCGCGTTCCAGTACTCGTTCTCGAAAATGGTGAGCGTTTATCTGAGTCCAATGCGATTTTATGGTACCTCGCTGATGGCACGCCCCTGCTACCCACCTCAAAGCTTGAGCAAGCTCAGGTTTTACAATGGATGTTTTTCGAGCAATACAGCCATGAGCCTTTTATTGCTACCGCCCGATACTGGGTGTACTCGCTGGGCGCTGAGGATGAGTACAAAAGCAAGCTCGATGAGAACCGCCCTAAGGGCTACGCCGCCTTGGATGTGATGGAAAAACACCTTACCAGCAATGAATTCTTTGTCGGCAACACCTACTCCATTGCCGACATTGCACTTTACGCCTACACACACGTTGCAGAACAGGGCGGCTATTCGCTGGCAGCTTACCCTGCCATTCAAGCCTGGTTTAAACGAGTTGAGGCAATGGATAACTATATTCCGATCACCCAATAGCAGGCCCGCAGAGTTATTGAATAACCGTCAAAAGCACACATTTAATCCATAGATTACAGTCAGGTGTTTACCGTCGGCTATCAAACCGCATCGTTATGGGGCACAACAGCCTTGAAATATGAGCAAATAGACAACATAAGCTGGACCAGAAACGCATGGCGAAACCATTTACACTCCGCTCTTCTCTTGGTGTGTATGGCTTTTTTTCTGTCGTTACTTGGAGGGCTGCTGTGGGGCTTTCTGGGGTTTTTATTACTACCTATTATTGGGCTAATCGGAGCCTTATTTAACCCCGCGCTGTCGCCCAAAATTATCATGCGCCTATACCGGTCCCAAGCAATTTCTATTCAACAAGCACCGGTACTGATAGAGCTAATCACAGTATTAAGCCAAAGAGCGGGATTAAAATCACCGCCCACTATTCACTACATTAATAGCCAAACACTTAACGCCTTTGCCGTTGGGTCACGAAAACAATCTGCCATTGCCGTGACTGACGGGCTATTAAGGCAGCTTTCGCTACGTGAAATTGCAGCCGTTCTAGGTCATGAAATCAGTCACATTCGTAATAATGATCTTTGGGTGATGGGACTGGCAGACACCTTCAGCCGTATCAGCAGTGCTTTTTCATTCATCGGATTATTTTTGCTCTTCATCAATTTGCCCCTGCTGCTTTTTACCAATGTCATGATTAGCTGGCCAGCCATCGCGTTACTTATTTTTGCACCTCATTTGACGGCACTGGCTCAGCTCGCCCTGTCACGGGTCCGCGAATATGACGCCGACCTTAATGCCGCTAAATTAACCAATGACCCCGTTGGACTTGCGCATGCACTCGCCAAGATTGAACACATTCAGGGTGGCTGGCTTGAAAAAATTCTGATGCCAGGAAGACGTATTCCCACACCGTCGCTGCTACGAACACACCCCAAAACGGAAGATCGTATTCAGCGCTTAACGGCCCTTAAACCCTCCGTTGATGACAAGGTTCTTGAGGAGTTACGGCGTGCTGAGTTTGATGCCCATAACATTTTTGGTGTTCCAACAAGGCGCCGCCCGCGCTGGCACATCAACGGGTTGTGGCACTAGAACCCCCTCTATATTGAACTGGAGCTAAACACTACACCCGGCAGCGCGGCTCTCTAACGACTCAATGCCTGCTGTCAGCCCGCTATCGCTGAATTAACCCATTGTCGAATTTGCCGACTACTGGTCATCGTCATCGCCTCAGCCAGTAGTTGCTCGGCCTGTTGGCAACTAATACCTCGAATCAACGATTTTATATGGGGAAGTTTAGCCGCGCTCATACTCAGCGTGCGCACGCCCATGCCAATCAGTAGCACAACTGCGGCCGGGTCAGAACCCATTTCTCCGCACAAACTCAGGGGCAACTGGCAATCTCTGGCGGCATCGACGGTGCGTTTTACTTCATGTAATACCGCCGGGTGTAAATGATCGAACAAACCGGCTACGTGAGCGTTATTTCTATCGGTAGCTAACAGGTACTGGCTTAAATCATTGGATCCAATCGAAACAAAATCAATCCGATCCTTCCATAGGGGTAATTGGGAAATAGCCGCAGGCACCTCCACCATCATGCCAACCTTAGGCTGAATAACCTGATGTCCTTCCCCCCGTAACTGCTGACAAGCATCCGTCAATAACGCTCTAAAGCTGTCGAGCTGCTCAATAGCAGACACCATGGGCAGCATAATATGCAGGTTTTCTGCACCCTCAGCAGCACGTAACATCGCCCTGACCTGAGTCATTAGCAGCTGAACATTATCAAGACTGAAACGAATACCACGCCAGCCCAAGGCGGGATTCTCTTCATTTTCGATGGGAAAATAAGGTAACTGTTTATCACCACCAATATCCAGTGTACGCATATAAATCGGCTTGTCGCCGTAGGCCTCAAAAACCCGCTGGTAAGCTTCGATCTGCTCCTGTTCACTGGGAAAGCTATCACTAACCATAAAGGTCAATTCAGTGCGGTACAGGCCAATACCCTCGGCGCCATTTTTTAAGCCTGGCGTAATATCGGCTAACAGACCGGTATTCGTCAGTAAACGGATACGCTGCCCGTCCGTCGTTTGAGCTGGCTTATCCCGCAGCTCGGTCAATTGAGAAGCGACCTGTCGCTGCTGCCCAATGAAGGTCTGATACTCTCTGACAATAGCGTCGCTGGCCTTGAGAATAACCGCTCCCTCATTACCATCAACAATAGCCTGCTCACCGTTATTCAGCTCTTTGACGTTACCGACGCCCATCACAGCAGGCACGCCAAGCGCATTAGCAACAACTGCGGTATGGGATAAACTGGAGCCCTCAAAACAGACGATGCCAGCGAGTTTTTCAAGGGGAATGCTGGCAATTTGAGAAATGCTGACCTGTGAGCCCACCAGTACCACAGGTTCATTAATACTAAGCGCCTCAACGCCCTTCTCGTGTCCACTCCAGGCATGGAAAAGCTTGTCTCCTAATTGCAAAATATCTTCATGACGGGCCTTAAGGTAGGGGTCGTCCATGGCGCGAAACAGCTCGGAAAAGAAGTGAATAGCAATTTTGAGTGCTCCGGGCAACCAGTGCCCCGCGCGAATTTCCATTTCTACTTTTTCGTTCAGCGACGGGTCCGATAGCAGCATTTGATACGCATCAAAAATACTCGACACATTGGCCGCCAGCTCGCCGCTAAGGGCCTGCTGTTCGGCACTTATGTCCATTTTTACGCGCGTCAGTAAGTCACGCCATTCATCAATGCTTTCCTCGATATTGTCACAGGGCGCGTCCGGCACGTTTTTTAATGCCGCCATAGTAACAAATCGCACGGTTCCGATAGCCAAGCCCGGCGCACCTTTAACGCCAGCGACACGAAGATTGGTAGTGGTTGGTTTTTGCTGGTTAGGCAGGTTGGTTAACAATAATGCCAGCTGTGACGCCAAGGTCACCAAAAAGGCTTCTTTTTCTTTACCTAAAACTTTAGCTCGGTGACTTTGCACCACCAACACCCCGGTCACCTCTCCGGCACGAACCAAAGGCACGCCACAAAACCCTTTAAGCTGCTCTTCATGGGCTTGAGGGGCATAAAAATAATCCGGATGCTTATGGGCATTAGCAATATTAATCGGGTGGCGTGTTTTCGCAACAAGTCCGACCAATCCTTTGCCGGCCGGGATAGTTAAATCGCTGCTGCATTGTAAACCGTGACTGGCCACTAATTGCATCGACTGATTAGCTTTGAGGCGATATAAACTACAAACATCTGCATCAATCACCTCACTGATTGAGTTAACAATCACCGTGACCTGTTCAGTTAAGGATTCTACCAGCGCCACATTCTGAACAATGCGGGTTAATTCAAGAATGACATTTTTCATCTAATTTTCTCAAATTGAGCAACCAAATTGTCGCTGCGCTTCTCTAACGTTAAGTGTACGCCGCCAACACCTTATACCGCTAGAGTTTGTGATTCTGTGCACTATTTTTAGAGCAATTATTGAGTGTTTGATGCAGGATAGCAGCATGAAAATATTACCGGTTTCGTCTAACGTTGATGAGGGGGTCGCCCCCTTTAGCCATCTCTAATTACCCTCTATATTATGGCTATGAATGATTGCCACTTGTTTCGCAAATCCAGTCGCTATTTCCTGCTCCTGATAGGCCTATTGGTGCCTGTTATCAGTCAGGCCGATTTTATGCTATCAGGCATTCCTAACGCCATTGAAAAGCCATTGCTTGAACACTTACAAAATATTGATGCCAACTGTGATGCAGGCCCTGCCGCCTCGAACCGAATCATTAAGCAATCAACCGCCGAATTAGTTCTCGGCTTACAGGCGCTGGGCTACTTTAATGCTCAGATTGAACCTGCGCTTAGCTTTGACAAAAAGTGCTGGCAATTGCATTTCACCATTGCCTTAGGTGAAGCCTTACAGGTGCGTCACAGCAGCATTGAAATAACGGGCGCCGCCGCTCAAAAACAAGGCTTCCTGGCGTTACTAAAAAAATTCCCCTTACAATCCGGTAGCACCTTTAATAATGACCATTACGAGGGGTTGAAAAGCGCACTACAGGCGCGCGCAATGCGATTAGGCTATTTCGACGCTGAAATGCTCGAACAGCGCGTGGATATTTATCCAGAGGACAATGTTGCCGATATCACCCTGCGCTGGCACTCAGGGCAACGCTATCTGTTTGGTGAGCTACAGATTGATCAACAGGTGCTAGATCCAAGCCTGTTCCGCCAGCTGTTATCGATCAACCCCGGAGAGGCTTACAATCTCTCCACATTGCAAAATGATCGCATCCGTTTGAACGAAACTCGCTACTTTGAGCTCGTTGAAATATCGCCATTAACCGAGCAAGAGCAACACGGCGTGGTGCCTATTAAGGTATTGGCCACCGCAGGCCCAGCCTCCAGTTACGAGGCAGGCGTAGGCTACTCGACCGACACCGGACCTCGCCTGCGTGGTAGTTACACTCGGCATCGCATTAACGATAATGGCCACCAGGGCGAAGTCAGCCTGCTTTTATCCCCCGTGTTGAACAAACTTAACCTCAACTACAGTCTGCCCTGGCGTGATCCACGTACCGACAACCTGCGAGCTGATTTATCCTATCTGGATGAAGACAACGACGCCTTCGAGAGTCAGCGCTGGGAAACATCACTGACGGAAAATCAGTTGCTGAAATCGGGCTGGAATCAATCCTTGTCACTGACCTTAACCGCAGAAAAGTCCAAAATTGGCCAAGAGTCAGACAGTGAGTTACACCTCGTTCCCGGCATTAGCTGGAGTAAATTATCAGCGGATAATCTAACCTACCCCAGCAAGGGCTATTCGCTGGCATTTGCACTTTTAGGTAGCAGTGAACAGCTGATTTCAGACTCATCCTTTTTACAGATTCAGACAACCGCAAAGTGGATAACGACGCTACCCCTTAAGCTTCGTTTGCTACTGCGAGGCGATTTTGGCTATAGCTTTGCAGACACGATTGACGACTTACCCACCTCGCGGCGCTTTTATAGCGGTGGCGACAACAGTATTCGCGGTTACGAATACCAATCGCTGGGGCCGCTTGAAAATGGCGAGGTCATCGGCGGTAAACACAAAGCGGTGGTGAGTATTGAATTGGAACGACCCATCTACAAGCAATGGGCAGTTGCCGCCTTTGTCGATAGCGGCAATGCCTGGAACAGCAAATTTGACGCCGCAACTGGCGTTGGTCTCGGGCTACGCTGGCACTCACCAATCGGCCCCCTGCGCTTTGATATTGGCGTGCCACTCGACAAAGAACTGGCCAATGACGACTCTTTTCGTTTGCATTTTAGCTTCGGAGCGCAACTCTGATGGCTAAGTGTCTGAAAATATTGAGGGTTGTCATCGCCAGCCTGTTGATACTGCTGTTGCTGATCACGCTACTGGGCTGCTGGATAATTTTCACTGAAACCGGCACACGACTGCTATTTTCTACTGCAGAGCGCTACCAGCTACTCAATTATGAATCTCTCGAAGGTTCTATCAGTGATGGCTTCGCCATTAGGCAGTTAGCGATACATCAGGACGCAGTGAATATTCAGATTGATGAGCTGGCTTTAAGCGCCGATTGGCGGCAAGTTCTGGATTCAAAGGTTAATATTCAGCAGCTCGCTATCCAAAACATCGTGGTTCAGTTATCAGCAACACCTGAAGAAAAGCCAGAGACAGAAGCCCTTGACCTCAGTTTTTTAAATGACCGGCTGGTTTTTTTGCCACTCGACGTTAATCTGCAACAATTATCAATAACACAGCTGACTCTTATAAAAGATAATCAACATCACAGAGTCGACAATATCCAACTTTCCGCATTCATCGATGAACGTGGTATTTCCGCCTCAAAAATCAACGCCGATTATCAGCGGAGCAATTTGCAACTGGAAGGTGATCTTCTTTTCGCCCCCAAATTGAGTGTGGATATCACAATCAGCTGGCAAACAACACTGCCGGAACACAGCAAAATCAATGGCAGCGACAAGATTAACGGCTCCGCCAGAATCAAAGGCACCGGCAAACAGCTGCGAATTGACCACCAAACCAGTGGTGGAGTGGCGTCCGACCTTGTGATTGACCTGCACAATTGGCGTAAACAGCCCCAGCTAACGCTTCGAGGCAACATCGATACCCTGAGCTGGCCGCTGGAAAACAGCTCGCCCCCCCGCCTCTCTGATATCAGCTTTAAAGCCCAAGGCGACTTGTCTGGCTTACAAACAACAGCCAACGCTCAGCTTCAGCTGAATCAAAAAAGCACAAACAGCCTTGCCCTTAAAGCTGACCTAAACGCCAGCCAAATCAATATTAACTCGCTGGAACTGAACGACCAGAACGGCGGTAACGTCATTCTGTCTGGCCAGCTCACTTGGCCAGACAAGCAATTAAACTGGCAAACAGTCGCCGTGTTTAACCTGTTCGATGCTCAATCGTTGCATCCATCACTGCCACAGGAACTGGCTGGTAAATTAGCCATAACCGGAGCTTTTCATGAAAAGCTGCAACTTAATATTGCCTCCAAAAAGTTACGCGGAAAGCTGCAAAACCAGGCCGTTGAATCACAGCTAAACATCCGGCTTGCCGGCAAAGACCTGTTTATTAAAGGGGTATCAGCACGGCTCGGCGACAACCAGCTAACGGTATCAGGAGAAGTTAATAACTCTAAACTAAATATTAGGTTCGACAGCCAACTTACTGAATTAAAATATTTTTATCCGAACTCAAAAGGCGCTATTCAAGCCAATGGCCTGTTAACCGGCAGCCTTGCAAGCCCCACTCTGGAAGCCCGATTATCAGCTCAAGACCTGAGCATTAACAACCTCGTCACCAACGACGTTAAGCTCAACATTCAATTGTTAGATGGTCACTTTATAACCAGCGCCAATAAACTAACCGCGCAACAGTTGCGCTATAGCAATGTCTATCTGGATCAATTAGAGCTGCAACTTGAAGGCCCCTGGCAAGAGCCTCGAATACAATTTCAAACCAATAGTCCACTACTCAGCACAGGCCTGGGGCTGGCCCTCAATCTAAAACAGCTTGAGCAGATCACCGGCAAACTCACAGAGCTACACATTGCGGGCACAGAGAGCGCCGGCGAAAATATTGGCCACTGGCAATTGGCTCAACCGGTCAATTTTGAACTGGCCACCGGGAGCTGGTTTTTTACACCTCTGTGCCTGCAAAGCAGTGGCCAACTGTGTATTGAAGCACGCAGCACGGATAAAAAGTTAAACGCCCAGCTCGATGCCAAACAGCTGCCGCTTGCCTTACTCAATGCCAGCGGGTTACTGCTACCCTCGATGAACGGAAAGCTCGATATTACCGCACAACTGGAAACTATCGATGGACGGCAACAGGGGCAGCTGCGTATCAGTCAGAGCGATGTTGATACCCCCCTGTTATTAACAGCGGCCGATGATTCAAATACCCAGTTCCGCATCGCCGATTTAGTAGTTGAGGGTCAGCTACAAAATGACACCCTTGATGGGGCGCTTAACGCCCGCCTCAATGACACTGGCACACTCAGCAGTGAATTTAAAATTCAGCAGCCATTTAACACTCATAGCCCACTACAGGCGCATATAAATTACAGCATACCCGATCTGCAACCCTATGCCCTGCTAATACCGGAAGTAGACAACCTGAATGGCGAGCTAGCCGGCAATATTCAATTCAGCCAGAGCCTGCAAAAGCCACAGGTCACGCTGTTTACACGCCTGAGCGTGCCAAAAATTTATATCAATGCGCTGGCTATGGAGTGGCATGACCTGAACGCTGAGATCACCACCTTGTCAGCCAACAAACAGCAACTCAAGGCATCGCTAAAAGCCGGAGACGGACAACTCAAGGTAGATGGCATCCTGGATTTCTCCTCGCTAGAGAACTGGTCCAGCGAGCTCAACATCAAAGGCGACAAGGTGCTCTTGCTTGATCAAAGCCAACGCCGGGTTGTTGCCAGCCCAGACCTACAGCTCAAAGCCAATGCTGAACGTCTGGAGGTTGCCGGCTTGCTACACATTCCTGACGCCAAGCTAATCGTTACGCCGTCACCCAGCCGGCTTGCATTAACAGCTGACGCCGTTATTCACCATAACAACCAGCAACTGACAAATAACTCTCAGCCCTATGACTACCTTTTAAATCTTGATGTCCTACTCGGCAACCAGGTTCATGTTGAAGCCTATGGCCTGACAACCCGGGTTAAGGGCAAACTCCATTTAAATAAACAACCCTCTCAGCAGTTACTCGGCCAGGGCGAAATAAATCTGCTTGATGGAGCTTATAAAGCTTATGGCCAGGATTTGGTCATCGAGCGTGGTATCATTCGTTTTACTGGCTTGCTTAACAAACCGGAAATCGACTTAACGGCCAGCCGCACCGTAAAAAGTGTCGTCGCCGGTTTAAAGGTCAATGGGCCAGTGGATAATCTGCGTACCCGTCTCTATTCACGCCCACCGCTATCGGACAGTGAAATTCTTTCCTACATTATTCGAGGTAAGCCATTGCGCGATGCCAATGCCGCTGATCAAAATGCCCTTGCAAATGCGCTGTTGGCCTACTCAATCAGCCAATCGACGCCGCTTACCTCAAAATTAACCGAATTATCAGGGCTGGATGAAATTGGCCTGGAGGCCGAGGAAGGCGTAGAAACGCTGGGCTTTACGCTGGGCAAATACATCACACCACGGCTGTACGCCCGCTACGGTATCGGTGTTATCGACAAGCTGAGCAAGGTATTTTTGCAGTATCAGCTTAGCGATAAATTATATTTGGAAACGGAATCCGGTCAGGGTCAATCCGTCGACTTAATGTATCGCTCTCGCTAATTAACCTCTTCGGACGCCAATACATCTTCACCGGTTTGAGAACGAACCTGCTCTCGATTTTGTTCGGCAGCGGCCTCCTCACCATGACTCAGTTTGCTGCCTACCCAGACATCCATTAATTTTGCCGTCACTAGGTCACCGCTGACATTGATGGCAGTGCGACTCATATCCAGAATACGGTCAACGCCCATAACCAGTGCGATGCCCTCGGCAGGAATGCCAACACTGCTCAGCACCATGGCTAAAATCACAATACCCACGCCTGGTGCTGCAGGTGCACCGATGGACGCACCGACAGAGGTAAGCACCACCAACAGCATTCCGCCAAGGCCAATATCGATACCAAACACCTGCGCTAAAAATAATGTCGCAACGCCATGATATAACGCCGTGCCATTCATATTAATGGTCGCGCCCAGCGGGATGACAAACTGCGACACCGATGGCCGCACGTTAAGTTTTTCCTCTGCAGTTTTAATCGAAAGTGGCATGACTGCGGCAGAACTGGAGGTCGAAAATGCCAGCAACAGCACATCCTTAACCGCAACAATAAAGTGTTTTGGTGTCAGTTTGGCGACAACAAATATAATCGCCAGATAAACGGCAAAAACCAGCAACAATCCCAGTAAGACAGTGGCAATATAAACCGCCATACCCATCAGTGCATTCAGGCCTAATTTCGCGGTTAGCTGCGCCATTAAACCAAATACAGCAAAGGGAGCCAGCACCATCGCCCAGCGTACGACAGTCATACACACTTCTTGCAAAGAGCCCATTAAATCGAGCAGTGGTCTGGCCTGACCAGGGGCCATCATCACCAACGCCACACCGACCACCATGGCAAAAATGACCACTTGCAGCATATTGCTCTCAACCATTGAGTTGAGCGGGTTTGACGGTAACAGAGTGATAAGCTGTTGGGGAATAGCGTTAAGATTAAGGCCCTTGGCAGCGTTCGCCTCAACGACCGGCACCTGCCCCACCGTGCCTTGTAATGCCTGGCTATCGACATACAGTCCAGGCTGTATAGTCGAAGCCACCAACAGACCAATGATGATAGCCAATGCCGTGGTGACAACAAAAAACAGCACCACTCGTAACCCAATACGTCGCAACTGTTCAAGATCTTCAGTGGCCGCCAAACCTCGGATGATTGACGCAAATACCAGCGGAATAACCATCATCTGAATAAGCGCCAGAAACAGTTTACCGGGAAAAGCCAACCAGTCGCTTAAGGTGGCCGCGGTGCTCACATCCAATAATCCAACGCTGGGACCAATCAGCACGCCGATCATAATACCCAGCGACATACCAATCATCACCTGCAACCACAGGCGGCCATGCACCATCGCCTGCAAGTGGCGAGTCAGGTATTTCAGGGAACGGGGATATAGCGTATCAATAGCGCGAAGTCGACCATGCTGTGTTGTACTCATAAAGGCACCCTAAAATTCAACTGTCACCGGTTACTAGCCTACAACTTTTTGTATTTTTCAGCCGCACAAAACAGACCAAATTTCGGTTTTCTGTTACTTTAGAACCAAGTCACGCATCAATGCTTGCTATCAGCCTCAATAGCAGTATAAAACTAAAACCTTGAATTAAGTTGCGCCCAACATCAACGAAATGTTGATGTATCCCCACAATCTCACTTTTCGAAAGGTCACACCATGAATATCGCTATTTTATCGCGTAATAAAAAACTGTACTCAACCAGCCGTTTAATTCAGGCCGCAGAAGAGCGAGGTCATACCGTTAGAGTACTGGACCACCTGCACTGCTTTATGGACATCACCTCGGATAAACCGAGTATTCACTACAGAGACAGTGAGTTCGCGGCCAGCGATTTTGACGCCGTGATTCCGCGCATTGGCGCATCGGTAACCTTTTATGGCACAGCGGTAGTCCGTCAGTTTGAAATGATGGGGGCATACTGTGTGAACGAGTCCGTGGCCATCTCACGATCACGCGACAAACTGCGATCTTTACAACTATTATCACGTAAAAATGTTGGTATACCAGCCACCGCCTTTGCCAATACGCCGGACAATATTGACGGACTGATTCGTGAGGTTGGCGGCGCGCCCTGCGTCATCAAACTGCTGGAGGGCACTCAGGGCATTGGTGTTGTTCTGGCAGAAACCAAAAAAGCGGCAGAAAGTGTCATCCAGGCTTTTATGGGGCTGAATTCGAACATTCTGGTTCAGGAATTTATCAAGGAAGCTGGCGGTGCTGACATTCGTTGCCTCGTGGTCGGCGGTAAAGTTATCGCCGCTATGCAGCGCCAGGCACCGGAGGGAGAGTTCCGTTCCAACATCCACCGTGGTGGCTCTGCCAAACTGGTAAAGTTAACGCCAGCAGAACGCCGCACAGCCGTTAATGCCGCTAAAATCATGGGCCTGAATGTCTGTGGTGTCGATTTGTTGCGTTCTGAACGTGGTCCGCTGGTAATGGAGGTTAACTCATCTCCCGGCTTACGAGGCATTGAAACAGCAACGGGCAAAGATGTCGCGGGCTTAATCATTGAATTTATTGAGAAAAATGCTAAGCCAGCCCAGACTAAAACTCGCGGTAAAGGATAACGCCTATGCCTAGAAAACCTTTTACGATTTGCGGCGAAACGATCGCACCGGGCAGCCGGGCAACTCTGTCGCTGCCGCTGCCAAGTCAGTCCTCTTATACACCATTGGCGATGCCTATTCATGTTATCCATGGCCGCCGAGATGGCCCTGTGGTCTTTATCTCTGCGGCAATCCATGGTGATGAAATTAATGGCATCGAAATTATTCGACGGGTACGCCACAGCAAAGCGCTTGAGCGTATGAAGGGCACATTGATTTGTGTTCCCATTGTGAACGTCTATGGTTTTTTCAACCATACCCGTTACCTGCCCGATGGCCGCGACCTTAACCGCTCCTTCCCTGGCTCTAAAAATGGCTCCTTAGCGTCCCGAGTCGCCCGGATTTTTGCAGAGGAAGTGGTCGATCGCTCAACCCACGGTATTGATTTACACACAGGCTCCAATCACCGCGCCAACTTACCCCACATTCGCGCAGACCTGGAAAACCCGGAAACGGAAGCACTGGCAAAGGCATTCGGCTCTCCGGTAATGATTAATGCCAACCTGCGGGATGGCTCGTTACGCCAATATGCGCTTGATAAAGGCCTCTCCATGTTGCTTTATGAGGCCGGTGAAGGCTTACGTTTTGATAGCCTGTCCATCCGCGCTGGCGCACGCGGCGTTTTAAATGTGTTGCGTCAGCTGGGCATGATTCCAAAGGGCCGCTCAAGAAAAATACATAAGGTCATTAAGGCTAACTCTTCGCAATGGGTACGCGCACCACAGGCCGGCTTAATGCGTTTAGAGGTAACCTTGGGGTCACGTGTCGAAGAGGGGCAAAGCGTCGGAAAAATTTCAGATGCCGTTGGAGAGAACGAAAACAGTGTCATCTCTCCAATTACCGGTATTGTGATTGGGCGTAATAACCTGCCCGTTGTTAACGAGGGCGATGCACTTTTCCATATCGCCCGCTTTGATAACTCTTCTCGCGTCGAAAGAGCCATTGAAGACTTCCAGGACCTTCACATTGAGGGCCTGGATCAGGGGGACTACCCTGACCCCCACACCATCTAGGCACACTCAGTGAAGTCTGCCACAAGGCTTTCAAGCTTGGCGACGGCTTCACTGAGCAACATAAAGCCTGGTCATTATTCTATTGAGAGGGTGTCTCCGGGCCACTCCCCTCCGATTCCTGAGCCATTTGTTTTTCACGCTGAAAGACCACGATACTGGCAATACGTATTGCGCCTAACACCAACAAAAAAGCGGAAATCGCATATAACAACTCAGGTTTAGCATCATGTTTAAACAGGTTGATGAGCACTTCGCGAATAATGAAAATAATTGCCGCATCAACAATGAAGGTTAGCCTTAATCGACTACTACTGAAGTATTCCACCAACGAGCGTGATAGCTCAACCAGCACATAAAGCGTCAGAACATCGGTAATAATATCAATGTAATGCCCGGTAATGCCCTCAAAGCTGAATAACACCCAAACAGACTTAATCAGTTGCACAGCACCGATACCGATACCGATCATGATAAAAACCAGGATAAGCCCAAAAACGGCATTCACGGTCAGATTGAATAACTTTTGTAAACGCGCAAGATCCATTTTACTTTCCAGTAACAGTATTCATCGTAGGGTAAAAATCGGCGCTAAAATAACAGCAAATTAAAACCACCGATAGCGTTTAAAGAAATAAACCATCGCCGCGGCAATCGTCCCCATGGTGCCCAGCAACACGTAATAACCGTAACGGTAGTGGAGCTCTGGAATATGCTCGAAATTCATACCGTAAAGACCAGCCAAAAAACTTAAAGGGACAAAAATTGCGGTGATAATGGTTAGAATTTTCATGGTGTTGTTCAGCTGATGCGATGTGATCGACAGGTAACCATCAATCAAGTCTCCGCATATTTCATAGTACATGCCGCTCAAACTATGCAGTCGTTCACAACGATCAAACAGGTCTCGCAAGGTATGCTTTAAATGCTCGCCATCGTCAGTAGCAGAGACAAACTCAGACTCTTTTTCCAATTGACGCTCAAGCAATACCCCGGAAAGCTTTTCATGGTAACTGAAGACCCGCTTTAATTTTCTTAACTGTGAGCGGTAAGCAACTAATTCTTTCATTAACTCATCGGAGCCATGCGACATCATCGTATCTTCGGCTTCTGCCAGCTGCTCCTCAAAATCCAGCACCACCTCCAGATAACGTCCACAGGCATAGTGCATAACATTACTGGCCAGTGTCATCGGATTACAAACCAGCTCAGGTATCCGGTTCTCTGTCCAGTAATGGTCAACACTAATAGAACGACCACTGTGAATGGTGATGAGGAAACGTTCGCCGATAAAAAAGCCAATTTGTTGCGGCGTGAGCGTTAATTTATCCTCAATACTATTAATGCCACGAAATAGCACAAAGGTATTATCATCAAAGTATTCAACTTTAGCGGGATGGCGTTTGCGCATAGCATCCTTGATGGCTAATTCATGGCACCCAAAAGATGATAGGAGTTCAACATCTTGCTCATCCAGTGTCTTTTGAAAGTCCAGCCACAAAAAACTATCTGGCTGTTCACGCCACTTTTCTACTAACTCCTGAGAGCCTTCCTGAACTACCTGATTTATACTTACCAGCAATGTACGAATCATTTTTTTCTTCCTGCGTAGGGAAACTCGATGACGATGGATAATTTTTTCAGCTTTATACAAAAGCCACTGATTACCTTTGGTGAAAGCAGCATCACCCTGATGCAAATTGGCACCGTTGTCGTGTTTATCTTAACCGCCCTGCTTCTTCTGCGGTGGTCTTTTCGCTTATTAATCCGCTATTTGAGCCGCAAACATTTAACTCCGGACCTGGTGCAGGTCATTTCCAGAGCGTACATGATTGTAGCGCTCATCACACTTTTTTTAGCACTGCTGAGCATGCTGAATATCCCACTGGCTGCGTTCACCTTTATCTCCGGTGCCGTGGCAATTGGTGTGGGTTTTGGTGCACAAAACATCATCAACAACTTCATCAGTGGCTGGATTTTAATGTGGGAACGTCCCATTCGTATCGGTGACTTTCTTGAAATTGGAGATCTACGCGGTACCGTCGAAGCCATCAATACACGCTCTACTCGTATTCGCAGGGTCGACGGCGTACACATTTTACTGCCCAACAGCCACCTGCTCGAAAATATGGTCGTCAACTGGACACTGGTTGATAAGCTCACGCGCTGTAAAGTTCGTGTTGGCGTCGCCTACGGTTCGCCGGTTAAAAAAGTAGTAGAACTAATGCGCCAGGCTGGCGAAGAGCACCATGCCGCACTTAAGGAACCAGCCCCGACGGTCATTTTTGAGGACTTTGGTGATAATGCGCTCATTTTTGATCTTGCCATCTGGATAAACGCCAATGTTGAACGCGACTTGAACCTGGTACGCAGTGATTTACGTTTTCGCATCGAAGAGCTGTTTAATGAACATGGTCTCGTTATTGCTTTTCCGCAGCGAGATGTACACATAGATGGCGCCATTACGGTCATGCGAAAGGAAGTCGAAGCCTTACAATCAAGCAAAGGCTCACAACCTTAAATGACAGCAAAAGCCGATAACATCCAGCCCCAGCCTTTATTTGATACGCTGGAGAACCTTGTTGAACTGATACAGGGTGAAGCGCGTCCGGTATCTCCTTACATCGCTTCTTCCGGCGTAAAAGGCGCCCATACAGATTACGAGCACGCACTGGCTTTTTTATACAGTTATCGTGGTAGCCGTGACACCTTCGCAGCTTACCGCCGTGAGGTTGAGCGACTGTTACAGTGGTGCTGGTTTGTAAAACAATGTTCACTCACCGAATTGAAACGGACAGACATCGAATCCTATATCGATTTTTGCCAGCAACCCCCGCTGAACTGGATCGCCAGCAAAACCCTGCCGCGTTACGTTGAAAAACAGGGAGAGCGGATCACCAATGACGAATGGCGCCCTTTTGTCGCCAAGAAAACTCGCCAAACCCCTGATAACGCCCCTCGGGATTTTGCGCTTTCAGCAAAAGCATTACAGGCCATCTTCGCCATTCTTGGCAGCTTTTATACCTATTTGATTCAAGAGGAATATTCTGAATCCAACCCCGTCGCACTGATACGTCAAAAAAGCAAGTACCTGCGCAAGCGTCAACAAAAAGATAAAATACGCCGCTTAACGGAGTTGCAGTGGTCCTATGTTGTTGAAACCGCAGAAATGCTGGCCAACGATGATCCAACTTCACATGAGCGTACGTTATTCGTTGTACAGGCGCTTTACGGCATGTATCTGCGTATTTCTGAGCTAACGGCCACCGAACGCTGGGCACCCCAGATGGGGCACTTCAATATGGATCTAGATGGTAACTGGTGGTTCACTACCGTTGGTAAAGGTAACAAAGAACGCGACATTTCAGTCAGTGACGCCATGCTGGCAGCACTTAAGCGTTATCGCCAATTCCTGGGGCTATCACCACTGCCCTCACCTAACGAGCCCACGCCTCTGATACACAAAACCCGGGGGCGTGGCGGTATAACCAGCACACGCCAGATCAGGAATATCGTGAAATATTGTTTCGATCAATCTATCATGCGCATGAAAAAGGACGGTCACGATGATTCGGAAGTTGAATTGCTCAGATCAGCGACCGTTCACTGGCTACGCCATACAGGCATATCCGACGATGTAAAACAGCGACCCAGAGAGCATGTTCGAGATGATGCAGGCCATGGCTCCAGCGCCATCACGGACAAGTATATTGATGTGGAAATGCGTGAGCGTCACCGTTCAGCGAAGAACAAATCAATCAAACCAGAGTTTTAATATCAATAATTTACAAGGTATTTTTATAAATTACTTAAAGTAATTTTAGTCACGCTATGGCACAGTTATTTATTCAACCAATTCCTTACCAGCTAAGCACTCAGCAGCTATTCGAACGCATCCGTCAGCAACCAAGACCGGTGCTGCTGGACAGTAGCTTTGATAGCAATGGTACACAACGCTTCGATATTATGAGTGCCGCGCCTGTCGCCACCTTAACCACTAACGAACAGGGTACACAGCTAAAAACCCTCGCCGGTGTCGAACAACACTCAGCTGATCCCTTTGACCTACTAAAGCAGCAACTGGCTGAACTGGGGCCCTCTGACAGCGGTACGGTTGAACTCCCTTTCCAAGGAGGTGCACTGGGTTATTTCAGCTACGACTTAGGCAGAGTGATCGAAGACCTGCCAACCACAGCCGAAAATGATATCGATATTCCCTTAATGGATGTAGGTATTTACCTTTGGGCGCTAATCCGTGACCACCAGCTTAAAACGGCTTATTTTATTGCCCACCCCGCCTGTTCCATCCAACAGCGTGAAGCAATGCTGATGCTCGCCACCTCAGATATAGAGTCCAGTCCATTGGACGATTTCAAACTGAAATCTACGTTTGATTCCAATATGACGGTGGCTGAATATAAAGACAAGTATCACCGCATTATTGACTACATTAAGGCAGGCGACTGCTATCAGGTGAACCTTGCACAGCGTTTCAAGGCCGACTATCAGGGCGACGAGTGGTTTGCTTATCAACGTTTGAGCGAACGTACAGACGCACCATTCAGTGCCTTTATGCAAACCGATGATTACTCGCTGGTTTCGCTATCACCGGAACGTTTTATTGAAGTCAGTCAGGGGCGCGTTGAGACCAAACCCATTAAAGGTACTCGCCCGCGTGACGAAGACCCTGAAAAAGATCACCAGTATGCGCAGCTACTCAAAAATAGCACCAAGGACCGCGCTGAAAACCTGATGATTGTTGATTTATTGCGTAATGATCTCAGCAAAGCCTGCGAGCTGGGCAGTGTCTCGGTACCAAAGCTGTTTGATATCGAGGGCTATTCGAATGTGCATCACATGGTGAGCACCATTCAAGGCAAACTAGCCGCGGATAAAGATGCCGTCGATTTGCTTGAAGGCAGTTTTCCCGGTGGCTCCATCACCGGCGCGCCAAAATTACGCGCCATGGAAATCATCGAAGAGCTGGAGCCGCACCGGCGTACGGCCTACTGCGGCAGCATTGCTTACCTGGACTGCAACGGCAACATGGATAGCAGTATTTTAATTAGAACGCTGGTTTGCCATGACGGCCATATCTATTGCTGGGGTGGCGGCGGTATCGTCGCGGATTCCGATGCTGATAAAGAATACTCAGAAACACTAGTGAAAGTATCTCATTTAATGGAAGGGCTCGCCTGATCGTCGACATAACTTCATAGCTTAGAAATATCGAATTGTGTCTAAACGCCCCGCGATAAAGCCCACGCAAGCCTCTTTGCGCAGGCATTTTAGAGCGCATATCAGCTCTGCTGTGGAACCGATCCGACACCCTGAATCCGTCGCCTTCAAAACACGTTTTAAAGGCCGTTACCGCAGCGCCGCGGTGCTCGTTCCTATTATTCAGCAGGATCAACAATTACAGCTGTTACTCACTCAGCGTGCGGAACACCTCCGCCACCACCCGGGACAGATCAGCTTTCCCGGTGGCAGCATTGAAAGCGTCGATAATTCACTTGAAGCTACCGCGCTACGGGAAAGTCACGAGGAAATTGGCCTTGAGCAGCACAATGTTGAATTACTGGGGCGGCTAGGCGACTACTATACCGTTAGTGGTTATTGTGTCACGCCGGTTGTGGGCCTTGTGAAACATGCTTTTTCACCAACACTGGATGCCTCCGAAGTCAGTCGCACCCTGACGGTGCCACTCAACTTTTTAATGTCTCCCGACAATTTTTCATTGCAGGAGGTTCTCTACGATAACGAGATGCGTCGTTATTTTTCCACGGAGTACCAAAGCGAGAAAATATGGGGCGTGACAGCGGGGATTATTGTTGCCCTTTACGAGGCTCTTTTGGCTAGCCATCGCTAATCCACATCAATTGCATGGTCTACTCAAGGTGAGGTATGATTCGCCGAGCTGCCGCGATAGCCACAAAGGCTTGAATCCCAAAAAAATAGTCTGCCAAACCTCAGAGTGCACCGACCAAAAAAGGTACTTAGAGGCGCCTGCTATCAGACACCAATCTTTACGGAAAAATCATAATGTCAAACAGCATACCCCATGCCCTGCTGAGTAACTTTCTGGGTACCGCGCCCGTTTGGTACAAAAAAGCCATCATTGCTTTCCTGTTCCTGAACCCTGTTTGCTTAATGGTATTGGGCCCTTTCGTGACCGGCTGGTTATTGATCGCAGAGTTTATTTTCACCCTGGCAATGGCATTGAAATGCTATCCCCTGCAACCGGGCGGACTCTTGGCTATTCAGGCTGTTATCATGGGGATGACCAGTACCGAGGCTGTTTTTAACGAAGCCATTGCCAATATTGAAGTAATTTTTCTACTGATCTTTATGGTGGCAGGCATTTATTTCATGAAGGACCTGCTGCTGTACGTTTTCACCAAAATTTTGATTAAGGTGAAATCTAAAATGGCGTTATCGCTGCTATTTTCTCTGGTGGCAGCAATCTTATCTGCATTTTTGGATGCGTTGACAGTAACCGCGGTGCTGATCAGCGTCAGTGTTGGTTTCTATACCATCTACCATAAGGTCGCTTCTGGTAAACCGGTCACCCACGAACACGATCATAACTCTGACAAAAGCCTGCATGAGTACCACCGCGAAGATCTTGATAAATTCCGTGCTTTTTTGCGTAGTTTAATGATGCATGGTGCCGTAGGTACCGCGCTGGGCGGCGTTTGTACTTTGGTTGGAGAACCTCAAAACCTGCTGATTGCCAAGGTAGCCGGCTGGGAATTCATTGAATTCTTCGTCCGCATGATGCCTGTCACCATGCCGGTACTTGTTGCCGGTTTGCTAACCGTGATTGTATTGGAGGCAACGGGCTGGTTTGGTTACGGTGAGAAATTGCCCGCAGAAGTGCGCAGCATTTTAGAAAATGTTGACGCCGAGCACGATGCCAAGCGTACACAGCGCCAAAGAGCCACGTTATTCATACAAGCTGCTGTTGCCGTTTTCCTCGTCGTGGCGTTAGCGCTTCACCTGGCTGCAGTTGGCGTCATTGGATTAACGGTCATTGTATTGCTTACGGCAATGAATGGTGTCATCGAAGAACATCAAATCGGTAAGTCCTTTGAGGAGGGCTTACCCTTTACGGCGTTACTGGTTGTTTTCTTTGCCATTGTGGCGGTCATTCACGAGCAACACCTTTTCAA
Organism: Gammaproteobacteria bacterium F7; assembly: GCA_001593685.1. Classification (GTDB taxonomy): domain Bacteria; phylum Pseudomonadota; class Gammaproteobacteria; order Pseudomonadales; family IMCC2047; genus IMCC2047. The sequence goes on along the minus strand of LUKI01000004.1, from coordinate 96,183 downwards.
CCCTGTCATTGCCGCTGTGTTAGAAATGGATGAAGCGGTTCAGCCCGGTATGTTTTTTATAGCCAACGGTGTGCTGTCGGCGATCAGTGATAACGTTTTTGTTGCTACCGTTTATATCAACGAAGTGAAGCAAGCTTTTGATGCTGGCACCATTAGCCGTGAACATTTTGAGTTGCTGGCAATTTCAATTAATACCGGCACCAACCTACCCAGTGTTGCGACGCCAAATGGTCAAGCAGCCTTCCTGTTTCTGCTCACCTCAGCACTGGCACCTTTAATCCGCTTATCCTACGGTCGCATGGTGCTGATGGCTCTTCCCTACACCATCGTACTCTCAATTGTTGGCTATTTAGGGGTTAGCTATTTACTTTAAGTACTACTCTTCGCACCAAAAAAAAGCGCTGTCAGGCAACTGCAGCGCTTTTTTATTTCGTCAAACAACATCAATGTACTAAAGACTTAATTCTGCTCCATTTTGAGCCACAGGCAGTCCCCACTGACCTTCTCCAACTCCTGTAAATTATCATTATGTGCGACCAACTCCTCATCACTGGCACGAATTACTTTTAGTGGTCGCCGTTCAGCACTGACACGGTTAATAACCATCTGCCCAGCTTCGCCACCAGCCTGCTCATCAGCCCCCAACATCAAGGCTGTTTGGCCGCCCGTCATCAGCAAATAAACGTCAGCAAGAATCTCGGCATCAAGCAAGGCGCCGTGAAGATCTCGAGCGGAGTTATCTACACCATAGCGTTTACACAGTGCATCCAGGTTATTTTTTTGCCCTGGATGCTTTTTGCGGGCCATCACGATGGTGTCAATGATGCCGCAAATTTCACTGGTCTTGGGATGCCCCTGATTCAGCAGGCGAAATTCATGATCAATGAAACCAACATCAAAGGGGGCGTTGTGAATAACCAGCTCGGCGCCCTTAATAAACGCCAGGAATTCGTTGGCAATATCGGCAAAGACCGGCTTATCTGCAAGGAAATCAGAGGTGATACCGTGCACTTCCGCAGCACCATCATCAATGTCTCGCTCCGGATTAATGTATTGATGGTAATGACGCCCGGTCAGTTTTCGGTCAATAAGTTCCACACAGCCAATCTCAATAATTCGATGCCCCTGTGAAGCCTCAAGGCCTGTGGTTTCCGTATCCAGTACAATTTGCCGCATAAGTTTTTACTAACCCTGTGTCAACACCTGATCGACCCCTTGATTGGCAAGTTGATCAGCAATTTCATTTTCACGATGGCCGCTGTGACCCTTTACCCAATGCCAGTCAATGGTATGTTTCGCACACTCTTCATCAAGCTGCTTCCATAAATCAACATTCTTTACCGGTTTCTTAGCGGCGGTTTTCCAACCCTTTTTTTTCCAACCTGAAATCCAGCTGGTAATGCCATTTTTGACATATACAGAGTCGGTGGTGAGAATAACATCACAGGGACGCTTAAGACTGCGAAGCGCTTCGATCACGGCCATCATTTCCATACGGTTGTTGGTGGTATCAAGCTCTCCTCCAAACAATGTTTTTTCTTTTCCCTGATAGCGTAATAGGGCTCCCCAGCCCCCTGGACCTGGATTCCCCTTACAGGCACCATCGGTAAATATTTCAACGGTTGTTGAAGCAGACAAAATAGCAGCTCTCGAAGTTAATTAATTTGGATGATTAGTAAAACGCTTTAACGATCAGCCCGGCGCAAAGCCATCAAATCACTTTACGTTGCGTGTCGTTGGTTCAGTCAGTGGAAAGGTTAAAACACGCCGCTTCAATTTAATTTCATGGAGCGGTGTCATACCGACCGTTTGTTTGCGCGCAACGATGGCATAGGTGCTGCCAAAAAAGCAATTATATTTTCGACCCAGCTGTTCGAGTTTGCTGTTATTGCCGTCGCCCTTAGTGGTATTCAGCGGTGCCCTAAAAAAGCCGTAATGTGTGCGCTCAACTTTAAAACCAAGCAAATTTAACCAGTCATTAAGTTTCATCCAGGAACGATAGCTGCCGGTCCAGGGCGCCCTTTTCAGCGGTGAAACCAGCTTACGTACGCCCATCAAACTCCACGGATTAAAAGCCATCACAAATAACTGCCCGCCAGAGTTCAGTGCACGGTGGGCTTCACGTAAAATCTGGTGTGGATTACGGGAGTATTCCAGTATGTGGTGCAGAACAATCGCATCCATTGAGTTATTGGCAATTGGCAAATAACAGGGTTCAAGCAACAGGTTGCAATTAGGATGCGGCGATACATCACTACCACTGCTGGTTATTTGTGCGAAGGTTTGATGTGGTATCGAGCAGCGGCTAAATAGCGGCTCGCAACCGGCAATACTGAGCTGTAACAGCTGTACGCCGAGTTTTCTTTCAAGCAATGGTGTCAATAACGTTCGCTCATGCTCAATCAATGACTGTCCCAGCGGCTGCTGCTGCCAGAGTTGCCAGTCAACCTGATTCTGAACTATTGAACGACCTTGCTGACCAAACAGCGTCTTCATGTTGACACCTACGACTAATCACAATAGCTAACGATAGTAAATAAACCTGTGCTTGACTATTATACGCCCTGTAATCATTTTCTGAACCGAGTTGTGCCCTGACTATGCTGACAGTTACCCCTATCCCCGCCTTCAACGATAACTATATCTGGCTTTTACAACGCCCAGAGACACAACGCGCCGTTGTTGTTGACCCCGGACAATCCGAACCGGTAATGACTTATCTAAAAAAGCACGGATTAACGCTCGAAGCTATCCTGATAACCCACCACCACCATGATCATATTGGTGGAGTTGAAAAGCTACTAGCCGAAGGTAAGGTACCGGTTTATGGCCCAAACAACTCAGCAATCCCACATATTGATACACCGCTGACAGAGGGCGATAAAATCAGCATCCTTGATGAAACCTTTGCCGTGCTGGAAGTACCGGGGCACACCTTGGATCACATTGCCTATATTAGTCATGGCAGCAGCAAGCCGTTATTGTTCTGCGGCGACAGCCTTTTTTCCTGCGGTTGCGGACGCTTATTTGAAGGCAGTGCTGAGCAAATGTACGCTTCACTGCAGAAATACACCCTGCTAACCGAAGACACGGTTATTTACCCAACCCATGAATATACACTCGCTAATGTGGACTTTGCACTTGCTGTGGAGCCTGATAACCAGCACCTTCACACCTACCAAGTGAAGTGCCAACAATTGCGTGATAATGGGCAAGCAACACTCCCCACCACCTTGAAAGAGCAATTAGCCATCAATCCATTTTTACGCAGTGACAAAGACTCCATAAAGAATAATGTGAGCAAACATTTCCAGCTGTCACTCAACCGTCCCGTTGATGTATTCCGCCATACCCGTCTTTGGAAAGATCAGTTTTAAAGACGATGCTTAAGCTAAACTTGGCAAATTATCAACAAAAAACCACCTTATTAATTATTAAAATCAATATGTTAAAGATTAAACCTAAATTTTTATTTATCTTATTATGGTTAGCAAGCACTGCTGTTTTAACGGCTTGTGCTACCCAAAAAAGTCACGAAAAAACAGCATCAAAAGATGATGTACAAGCAGCCGCAAACGAACTTAAAACAAACACCGCCAGTACACTAAGCCCCTCCAAAATAATGGCTGAAAAACTCTCAGCCGCCAACCTTATTAAGACTCAACCGCCTGCCGTTGGTAATGTATGGGCGCGTATACGCAATAATTTCAGTTTTGATTTGGACATAGACAACAAAGCCATTCGCCAACAACGTAACTGGTACGCAAAGCACCCTGATTATTTTAAACGTGTTTCTAAACGCGCCGAACGCTACCTTTTCCACGTAGCCAATGCTCTCGAAGAGCATAATATGCCAGCTGAATTAGCATTGTTACCGATTGTTGAGAGCGCCTTTGACCCCTTTGCCTATTCTCATGGCCGGGCCTCGGGCATGTGGCAGTTTATCCCCGCTACCGGTAAACGCTTTGGCTTAAAACAGGACTGGTGGTACGACGGTCGACGTGACGTTGTTAAATCAACGCAAGCGGCCATCAACTATATGAACTACTTACATAAACGTTTCGATGGTGATTGGCTGTTAGCCCTCGCTGCCTATAATTCCGGCGAAGGCAATGTCAACAAAGCCATTCGTGCAAACCGCAGACAGGGAAAAGCAACTGATTTCTGGTCGCTACGTTTACCTAAGGAAACAGAGGCTTATGTGCCAAAATTAATCGCACTGGCGCAAATTCTCAATGAACCAGCCCGTTATGGCGTGGAGTTCCCTGCCGTTAAGGATGAGCCCTACTTCGCCAGCGTTGACGTTGGCTCACAAATCGATTTGGCGCAAGCTGCTGAACTTGCCGATATAGAACTTGATGAACTCTATCTGCTAAACCCCGGCTTCAATCGATGGGCCACCAGCCCTGAGGGCCCTCACCAATTGATTGTTCCTGTTAAAAAGGCCGCTGCTTTTGAAGAAAGACTGGCACAATTACCAAAGGATAAACGCATAAACTGGGTGCGCTACACGATAAAACCCGGCGATACGATTAGCACAATTGCCGCACATTACCGCACAACCAGCAAAGCATTACGTGAAATTAACGACCTTCACAGTAACCGTATTCGTGCCGGCAAAGCATTATTTGTTCCTGTTGCCAGCAAGGGCTCAGAGCAATATGTGTTCAGCGCCGGCCAACGCCTTAAAAATAAGCAGAACCGTACATCACTGTCGAATCGCATCAAGCAGATTCATATCACTAAGTCGGGCGACAGTTTCTGGAAAATTGCCCGCCGTTACGATGTCGGCATGCGCGATGTGGCACGCTGGAATAACCTCGGCACCACAGATGTCTTGAGAGAGGGTCAAAAACTGGTCATCTGGAGTAAAGCGGCCAACTCATCAAACAATAGCCGCCAGCTGATCCGCAAGGTGAGCTACAGGGTACGTTCAGGAGACTCGCTCGCTCGTATCTCACAAAAATTTAATATACGCATCAGTGATATCGAAGATTGGAACGGTATTAATCGTCAGAAATATCTGCAACCAGGCCAGTCTTTAAAACTCTATGTTGACGTAACACGCGCCAGTTTATAAGCGCAAACAGCTGCATGTGACGCTTTTTAGTCTTCTTTTCTTTCTTCGTCGTTACTTTGAGCGTCATGTTGCTTGCTGCCATTTTTTGAGTGCCCATTTTTTCCACGATGAATCAATGTTTCATCGACACTTTTTTGCAACCACTTGAAACCGCTTTCCATGTAGTCCAACCCAACAAGAACCAATACCGTCAGTAATGCCAGAAGAATACCCAGCATATGGTGACCAACACCAACCACCACACCAATAGCGGCTAAAATCCATATCACCGCCGCAGAGGTAACCCCTAGCACAACGCCATCGCGGGCAATAATGACACCGGCGCCCAGAAAACCAACACCTGTGACTACCTGACCAATAATCCTTGACGGGTCAGAAACCACACGACTTGTGAAAAAGGCGTCCGTTGCGGCAAAAGAGATTGCAATAAAAAGATAAGTGGCCAGGCAAATCAACGAGCTGGTGCGAATCCCCACCGCTTTACCCATGATTTGACGCTCAAGACCAATAATCGCACCAGCCAGCAATGCGCTGCCAATGCCTCCCCATTCCAGGGGTACGACACTTAAAATCACTTCCATACATCCAACCTGTTATTACTCTGTCGATATTTGTTGGATCTTTATTACAGCATTAATGCTGCACTTTGTTTTCAACGGGTCAATAATGGCAACGGGCAGATCTTTTTTGCCGTTTAGTTGTCATTATCATTCCACTTAATTCTATTTTAGGCCGACTCAACGTGTTACGCGACCACCGTTCCCCACATTTCATCACCCTGTTAACCTTTGTGTTATTGGCCGTGGCACTTCCTGTTTCCGCTGAAATTACGGTCTCACACGGCATAGCCCTGCATGGTGAACCTAAATACGGCGCTGATTTTGAGCACTTTGACTATGTAAACCCAAATGCCCCCAAAGGTGGTTCGGTTCGTCTGATGGGCAGCGGCACCTTTGACACGCTCAACCCCTACACCCTTAAAGGTATTAGTCCCTTTATGTCGCCGGGCTTTTCAAAATGGGGCGTGTTTGAGCTAAACGAACCCTTAATGGTCGGCACCGGCAATTACGCGCCGTCAGGCGATGAAGCCCAAACGGCTTACGGCTTGATCGCCGAAAGTATCGAATACCCAAAAGATCGTAGCTGGGCAATTTTCAACCTCCGCCCTCTGGCACGTTTCCATGATGGTAGCGCCATCACCGCTGACGATGTTATTTTTTCTTTTCATACCTTGGTCAAACATGGGCATCCACGCTTCGCCCAGGTTTTTGCTGACGTAGAAAGCGTTGAAAAACTCAGTGTACTGCGTGTTAAGTTCAATTTTAAAGGTACTGACACACGGGCCCTACCGCTGCGTGTGGGGGAGTTACCGGTGATGTCCAAGGCCTTTTGGGAAGGTCGCGATTTTGAAAAATCGCTTCTGGTTCCGCCCTTAGGCAGTGGTCCCTACCGTATCAGCCACTTTGAACCGGGGCGCAGCATTGTCTTCAAACGAGTCAGGGATTATTGGGGAAAAGACCTGCCAGTGAACCGTGGGCGTTATAATTTCGATGAGGTCAGTGTCGATTATTATCGCGACTTACACGTTGCTTTCGAAGCTTTCAAATCCAACGAGTTTGACGTCTATCGGGAGTATATCTCCAGCAACTGGGCAACCGGTTATGACTTTCCGGCGCTCCAACAGGGCAAGGTTAAAAAACTCGAAATCAACCACAGCATCCCCACCGGTTACCAGGCATTTTTCTTCAATACCCGTCGGGACATATTTGCCGACATACGAGTGCGTGAAGCCATCGGTCTGATGTTTGATTTTGAATGGTTAAACCGATCAATTTTTTTTAATGCTTACACTCGCAACAGCAGCTTTTTCCCAAATACAGAACTTGGCGCTAAAGGCAAACCAGGCGCTGAAGAATTGGCACTATTGGCGCCCTATAAACATCAATTACCTCCAGCGCTGTTCAGCGATGCTTTTAAGCCTCCCGTAACGAATGGCAAAGGCACCCTGCGAAAACAACAGCGTAAAGCACTCAAGCTACTCAAAGCCGCTGGCTGGCAATTAAAAAACCATCAAATGACCCATAGCAAAACTGGTCAGACCTTAAGTTTTGAGGTGCTATTTGATCAGCCCAGTTTTGCGAAAGTGTTACTGCCCTTCAAACGTAACCTCAAACGCATCGGCGTCGACATGCAGCTACGTAATGTTGACCGGACCCAGTTTAAAAATCGTGTCACACACTTTGATTTCGATATGATTGTCGAGGTTCTTGTGCACGGCCTATCGCCCAGCTATGAGTTAAACCTCTATTTTAGCTCCGAGCAGGCAAATACACCCGGAGCGCTCAATTACAGCGGTGTCAGCCACCCGGTTGCCGATGCGCTGGTTAACAAAATAATCAACGCTGAGTCGCGCCAGCAACTGTTACATGCCAGCCGAGCACTGGATCGCCTATTACTCTGGCATCATTACAGCATTCCACAATATCATTTACCCTATCATCGCATTGCTTATTGGGATAAATTTGGACGTCCCAAAAAGTCGCCGCCCTATGCTTTTAACTTTAGGGATTGGTGGTTTAAGCAAGCTGCCACTGGTAACAACAAGAACGCTAACCTTTGATTAAATGGAAACCTGTGAATGCCCCTAATTCATTATTTGGCTACGGCTGTTATTTTCGTTTGTTCACTACTGGGCAGTGGTGCTACCACAGCAGCGTCCTCACCGACACATGCGCTTGCCATGCATGGAAGCCCAAAATATGCGGCTGATTTTGAGCATTTTCAGTATGCCGACCCTAACGCTAAAAAAGGCGGCACATTACGTTTGGCTGCGGTTAGCAGCAGCGGTTTTGATAGTTTAAACCCCTATATTATCAAGGGCGTATCCGCGGCCGGTTTGACGCTGTTGGGTCGTAATTATTTATATGATTCACTAACGACTCAGGCCGATGACGAACCCTTTACGCAATACGGTCTAATTGCTGAACAGATAGAAATGCCCGCCGATAGATCGTGGGTAACCTTCTATATCAACCCAAAGGCTCGCTTTCAGGATGGTAAAGCCATTACCGCTGAAGATGTACTTTTCAGCTTCGAACTGCTGACGACACAGGGGCACCCGCTTTACGCCACCTATTATCATGACGTGATCCAAAGTGAAGCGCTCGATGAGCTCACCGTAAAATTCAGTTTCCGTAACGGCGAAAATAAAGAGCTACCTCTGATCATGGGGCAACTACCAATTTTACCGAAACACTACTGGCAGGGCCGCGAATTCAATAAATCCTCCCTTGAGATTCCGGTTGGCAGCGGTCCTTATAGCATTTCAGAAGTCGATCCCGGCCGAGCGATCGTTTATCAACGTAACCCCGACTATTGGGGCAAAGATATCGCCGTGAATAAGGGCCGCTATAACTTCGATACGATCCGTTACGATTATTACCGCGATAACAATGTCGCACTGGAAGCCCTGAAATCTAACGAATTTGACCTTCGTATCGAGAACACCTCCAAAACCTGGCACACAGCTTACACAGGGCCTCAGTTTGATAGTGGTCAGATCATCAAAGCTGAAATTGAACATCAAAATCCAACCGGCATGCAGGGGTTTGTATTCAATATCCGCCAACCCTACTTCAGTGATCCGCTGGTACGTCGTGCGCTTTCCTATGCCTTTGACTTTGAGTGGACTAACAAACAGCTTTTTTACGGCGCTTATTCGCGTACCACCAGCTATTTTTCTAATTCCGAGCTCGCCTCAAGCGGCTTACCGAGCCGTGAAGAGCTTGCTATTCTCGAGCCCTTCCGAGAGCAGTTACCCGCCGAACTGTTTACGAAGGCTTACCAAGTACCCACCACCAACGGCGACGGCAACATTCGTAACAACTTAAGGCAAGCGCAGCGTTTATTGAAACAAGCCGGCTGGACCATCAAAAACAATCAATTGACCAATGACCGGTCCGGCGAAACGATGACATTCGAGATTATGCTGATAGCTCCTGAGTTCGAACGCATCGTACTACCCTTTAAGAAGAACCTGGAACGCCTCGGTATCGAAGCCGCTATTCGAGTCGTCGACACACAACAGTACGTTAACCGTATTAACAGCTTTGACTTTGATATGATCGTTGGCACCTTTGGACAATCAAACTCCCCCGGCAATGAGCAGCGTGATTTCTGGCACTCCAGTGAAGCTGATCGACCCGGTAGCCGAAACCGTATCGGTATCAAAAACCCCGTCATTGACGAATTAATTAAGCTGGTGATCAATGCGCCTGACCGAGAAGCCCTGATTCATCGTACGCGCGCGCTTGATCGGGTTTTGCTTTGGGGGCATTATGTGATTCCTCAGTATCACACACGCAAATACCGTGTTGCCTATTGGGATAAGTTTTCTCGACCCGCCATCAACCCAAAATTTGCTCTGGGTTTGGACAACTGGTGGTTTAAAGGCGCCAGTGCCGCCGCTCAACAAAAACAAAAATAGCCGTTATTAATAGATCCTAATATGCAAGCCTATATCATCCGCCGATTGCTGCTGATGATTCCGACGCTGTTCGGCATCATGTTTATCAACTTTGCGGTGGTACAAATTGCCCCTGGCGGTCCTGTTGAGCAAATGCTCGCGCGCATGCAGGGATTAGACAGCGGCGCCACATCACGCATTGGCGGCTCAAGCCAGGGAGAGGTGCGTAACCTTAACGTCAGCAGTAATCAAAACACCAAGTATCAAGGCGCACAGGGGCTTGATCCGGAATTAGTCGACAAAATAGAAAAGCTTTACGGCTTTGATAAACCCGCGCATGAACGTTTTTGGTTAATGATAAAAAACTATGCGATGTTTGATTTCGGTGACAGTTTTTTCCGCGACGCTAAAGTGACTGATCTCATCGTAGAAAAGATGCCCGTATCGATTTCCCTGGGACTCTGGACAACCCTGTTAGTCTATCTAATTTCCATACCGCTCGGTATTCGCAAGGCCATCAAACATGGTTCAGCCTTCGATGTCTGGACCAGTTCAGTGGTCATTATTGGCTATGCCATTCCCGGTTTTTTGTTTGCCATTTTCCTGATTGTGTTTTTTGCCGGTGGCAGTTATTTAGACTGGTTTCCGTTACGAGGATTAACCTCACCGGACTGGGAGCAGATGACAACACTGGAAAAAATAGCTGATTATTTTTGGCATCTGGTACTGCCTATTTGCGCGATGGTGATCGGCGGTTTTGCCACCCTCACCATGTTGACTAAAAACTCCTTTCTCGATGAAATTAACAAGCAATACGTGATCACCGCTCGAGCTAAGGGGTTGGAAGAAAAAAGAGTGTTGTACGGCCATGTATTTCGCAACGCCATGCTCATTATCATTGCCGGTTTTCCAGCCGCAGTGATTGAAATATTTTTTACCGGTGCGCTATTAATTGAAGTGATTTTCTCGCTGGATGGTCTGGGGCTACTCAGTTTTGAAGCCGTGCTAAACCGTGATTACCCCGTGTTCTTTGGCACACTGTTTATCTTTACGCTGATTGGTATGCTGATTAAGTTAATAAGCGACATCACCTACAGTTTGGTTGACCCCCGCATTGATTTTGAGAGTCGCAACGTATGATCAGGCGACACCTTAAACTAAACCCCATTAACCAGCGTCGGCTGCAACTCTTTAAGGCCCATAAACGTGGTTATTACTCGCTATGGATTTTTCTAACAATCTTTGTGTTAACACTCGGCGCAGAGTTTATCAGTAATGACAAACCCATACTTGTCTATTACGACAGCAGTATCTACCTGCCCGTTTTCAACATTTACCCCGAAACCGCCTTCGGCGGAGAGTTTGAAAGCGAAGCGGATTATCGGGACCCTTATGTAGAGGAACTGATTAACGAAAAGGGTTGGTTACTGTGGCCCCCTATTCGTTACAGCTACGACACCATCAATTACGCACTTGATCAACCAGCACCGTCTCCACCCAGCGCTGAAAACTGGCTCGGGACAGATGATCAGGCCAGGGATGTGATGGCCCGAGTGATTTACGGCTTCCGCATCTCGGTTTTATTCGGTTTAATTTTAACGCTGGTAAGCTCTGTTATCGGGGTGGCTGTCGGTGCTATTCAGGGCTTCTACGGCGGTAAAATTGATCTATTAGGCCAGCGTTTTATCGAAATCTGGGGCAGTATGCCTCGTCTCTATCTACTGATTATTCTATCCAGTATTGTAGTTCCTAATTTCTGGTGGCTGCTGGCCATTATGCTGCTATTTAGCTGGATGGCACTGGTCGACGTTGTGCGTGCAGAGTTTCTGCGTGGCCGTAACCTGGAATACGTTCGTGCTGCCCGAGCACTAGGTGTCGCTGATCGCAGCATTATGTTCAGACATATTCTGCCTAATGCCATGGTCGCTACCATGACGTTTTTACCCTTTATTCTCACCGGCGCCATTACCACCTTAACAGCACTGGATTTTCTGGGCTTTGGATTACCACCAGGTTCTCCGTCGCTTGGCGAATTAGTGGCTCAGGGAAAAGCTAACTTACAAGCCCCCTGGCTCGGCATTTCCGCTTTTATGGTGTTATCAATAATGCTCACTCTGCTGGTCTTTATCGGTGAAGCCGCCCGCGATGCCTTTGATCCGCGTAAGACATTGTTATGAGGCCTTTGACGTGAACAACAAAACTTTTCTGGATGTCAAAGACCTGCACGTTGACTTTAAGAATGGCGGTACAGTTTCTCATGCCGTTAAAGGCATTTCATTCTCGCTGAAACACGGCGAAACCCTTGCTCTGGTCGGTGAATCCGGGTCGGGTAAATCCGTCACCGCCCTATCAATTTTACAACTGCTATCCTACCCCGCGGCGTCGCACCCGGCAGGCCAAATATTGCTTGAAGGTGAAGATGTTCTGCAAATGAAACCAGCCCGCTTGCGACAAGTTCGAGGCAACCAGGTCAGCATGATCTTTCAAGAACCGATGACCTCATTAAACCCGCTGCACAGCATTGAAAAGCAAATTCGCGAAGTGCTGCTTGTCCATCGTGGCTTAAAGGGGCCGGCCGCCACTGAGCGCGTTATCGAGCTACTGGAGCTGGTTGGCATACCCGAACCTCGCCGCCGTTTAAGTGCCTACCCCCACGAACTTTCTGGCGGTCAGCGGCAACGTGTCATGATCGCCATGGCGCTGGCTAATGAGCCAGACCTGTTAATTGCCGATGAGCCCACCACGGCGCTGGATGTCACGATTCAAGCACAAATTCTCGACCTGCTGATGGATCTACGTGAGAAACTGGGCATGGCTATTTTGCTAATTACGCACGACCTCAACATCGTACGTCACTACAGTGACCGCGTTTGCGTTATGGCGCAGGGGGAAATTGTTGAGTGTGCCGATACCCAGCAGCTTTTCCGTCAGCCTCAGCACCCCTATAGCAAGCGCTTATTAAATGCAGAGCCTTCTGGTAAGCCCGTAGCAGCTGCCCCTGAAGCCCAATTAATGCTTGAAACTGATCAATTAAATGTCTGGTTTCCAATCAAAAAAGGGGTATTTAACCGAGTCGTTGACCATGTCAAAGCTGCAAATGATATTTCCATCAAGGTTCGCCAGGGACAAACACTTGGCGTAGTGGGAGAATCCGGCTCCGGCAAAACAACACTGGGCCTCGCACTATTAAGGCTCATTCGCAGCGACGGCCCGATTAACTTTTCCGGTCATCACATAAACGATTTCACTCAGGATCAAATGCGCCCCCTGCGGCGTGACCTTCAGGTTGTTTTTCAAGACCCCTTTGGCAGCCTCAGCCCCCGCATGTCAATCGCTGAAATTATTGGCGAAGGTCTGCAAGTGCATGAGCCGGGTAGCGCCGCAGAATCTGAAGCACGAATTATTAGTGCACTCACTGAAGTGGGCCTTGATCCTAAATCGCGGCACCGCTATCCCCATGAATTTTCCGGCGGACAGCGCCAACGTATTGCCATTGCACGTGCACTCATCCTCAAACCAAAACTGATTATATTAGATGAGCCAACATCCGCTTTAGATCGCACCGTTCAATGCCAAATTGTTGATTTACTCCGAGAGCTACAGGCCAAATATCAACTCAGCTATATTTTCATCAGTCATGATCTGTCGGTGGTGCGCGCACTCAGCCACAGTATGATTGTCATGAAAGAAGGTCAGGTTGTTGAACAGGGCTCCACTGAAGACTTATTCAGCAACCCACAACAACCTTATACCCAAGCACTCATCGCCGCCGCCTTCCAATAACGCAACAGCAGCTCAATCGTAATTAGTTGGCACATTGGGTATACTCTCGGCCATCGCTTAACGGAGCCCTGATTTCCATTTTCTGGAAATAAAGCTCTTACATTAATGATCACGAAACAAAGGACTTAATATGGGTTTTCTTGCCGGTAAAAAGATTCTAATTGTTGGTGTTGCAAGCAAATTATCCATTGCTTCCGGCATCGCTGCAGCCTGTCACCGCGAAGGTGCTGAACTTGCCTTCACCTATCAAAACGAAAAACTCAAAGGACGCGTTGAAAAGTTCGCCGAGGGCTGGGGTTCTAATCTGGTTTTCCCATGCGATGTTGCAAACGACGATGAAATTGACGCCGTCTTCAAAAGCCTCTCAGAGCATTGGGATGGCCTTGACGGTATCGTTCATGCCGTGGGTTTCGCGCCTGCTCACGAACTTGATGGCAGCTATATAGACGTAACAACACGCGAAGGCTTCCGTATTGCCCATGACATCAGCTCCTACAGTTTTGTCGCGCTGGCAAAAGCGGGCCGTGACATGATGAAAGGTCGTAACGGCGCACTCCTGACATTGAGCTATCTCGGTGCTGAGCGCACCATGCCAAACTACAATGTGATGGGCTTAGCCAAGGCCAGCCTGGAAGCTAACGTACGCTATATGGCACGAGGCCTTGGTCCTGAAGGCACACGAGTTAACTGTATTTCAGCGGGGCCAATTCGTACGCTGGCAGCCTCCGGCATCAAGAGCTTCCGCAGTATGCTCGATTACAACCAAAATCAGACGCCACTGCGTCATAACACCACGATTGACGAAGTCGGTGATGCTGCGGCTTTCTATCTATCAAACCTGTCACGTGGCATTACCGGTGAAATCACTTATGTTGATGGCGGTTTCAATACCACGGCAATGGGCGATCTGCCTGAGTAACCTGTATAAGTGAGCGTTTTACTAAAACGCAGACACAAAAAAAGCCGCTGCTCATTACTGAGCAGCGGCTTTTTTAATTACCAAAATCGGGCGCTTATCGCCTAGAATTTTTCAATCTCTGCGCTAGCACGCTGTCCACTAACGAACTCCTTAAGTGTTTGAATGCCTGTCTGCTGCGCCAAGATACGGCTCATCGCCTGCTTCTCGGGATCACTCAAAGCACTCGCATCGCCTTCACTCACCTTCTTAAGTGACAGAATAACGAAATCGCCTTGTGAATTAATAAGGCTACCGGTAGTTGCCTCTGAATCATGCGGCTTAGCCAGAGCAAACAGCTCATCGAGAATTTCACTGTCTACATCATTGGCGATACGGTTTACGCCTTGGTAACTGTTAAGTGGATAACCGTAATCATCGCTGGCTTGCTGCAATGTTTTACCATCGCGCAGTTCAACCAGTATCTGCTCACCCATTTTCTGCGCGTTCTGCTGCGCAGCACGGGCTTTTAGGCTGCGACGAATATCATTAGCAACCTCTTCAAGCGCTTGGGGTTTAGAGGGGTTATGCTGCTTCACTCGAATAACAGCCACATGATCCTTGCTGAGTTCGATCAGGTCGCTGTTATTGCCTTCCGTTAACAGCTCATCACTAAACGCAACACGTCGTACTTTTTCAAAAGCGGCGATACCACTACCCTGCTGACGGCTAAAAAATTCCGTGGTCTGGATACTCAACCCTTGATTCTGTGCCGGTTCAACTAAATCACCCGCACTGAAACTATCGTTTTGTAGCTCTTCGGCAGCAGCAACAAACTCCTCTTCAGCTTTACGAAAACGCAGTTCACCTGCCAACCTTTCTCTAGCCATTTCAAATGGCTCTGCTTCAGGTTTACGCAGTTCCTCTAAACGAATCAGGTGATAACCAAACTCTGTTTCTACGATGTCCGACACTTCACCTTCATTCAGTGAAAATAAAACCTGCTCAAACTCAGGCACAAACGCGCCCTTTTCAACAAAACCAAGATCTCCGCCATTTTCAGCCGACCCCGGGTCTTCTGAATAACGTTTAGCGAGTTCGGCAAAGTCCTCACCAGCTTTGATTTTATTCTGCAGTTCAATGATTAACTGCTCAGCTTCATTGCTACTACGCGCCTCTTCAGTAATCAAAATATGGGCTGCACGGCGCTCCTGCTGAGCTGCCAAGGCATCCGTTTCCTGCTGGTAAAGTTGCTCAATTTCAGCCTCATTAACATCAATATTACTGGCAAAATCAGCTTGCTTTAACTCCAAGTATTCAATTTTGAGGCTTTCTTCACTCATATAATCAGCAAGATTTTCCTCGTAATAAGCTTGAACCTCAGCATCGCTGATAACAATATCAGCGGCTAATTCATTGGCATTAATGGTCAAGTAAGAAAAATCTCGAGTTTGCCGGTCAATACGCGCTAATAAATCAATTTCTGCCGGTGTTATAAACGCCGATGAAGCAATGCCAAGCTGCATTTGCTGAATTAACATATCGCGGGTCAATTGAGCTTTGTAATCAACAGGCGTCATTTGTAAGTTGCGCAGTGTGTATTCATAGATATTGCGGTCAAATACACCGTTCGTCTGAAAGCTTTCATTTTGCAGGATAGCTTGGTCAACCCGACCATTGGCGACAAAAATAGCTTGTTCATCAGCCGCTTGTAGCAAGAGCTGGCGTTGAATTAGCTCTTCAAGCGCTCGTGCTCGTACCAACTGGTCATCAATCAAATCAGGGTCAGCATTAGCACCCATCTCTTGAAGCATACGGCGCTTGAAAAAATCCGCTGCTCGAAGTAGCTCAAACTCACTAATCTCATCACCATTAACAACAGCGGCTTTTGAACTACCTCCACTATTACCAACAATGGCATCAACGCCAAATAAAGCAAAAGTTAGCACAATGAGTCCCACAATAATTTTGGCGATCATGCCCTGGGAGTTATCTTTAATGCTCTGAATTGACATGGAAAAGTCTCAAATCCGTTAAATAGTCGATATAAATACAAAAAAAATGCGCATCTATATTGATGCGCATTTTTGTTTTACAACCTAACAGCGTGCTGCGTTGCGGGAAATTTTAAACTCCTCTCAGCACACACCGCTTATCTTAGTTGCAAGCGTCCTTAAGGGCTTTACCCGCTTTAAAGCTAGGAATTTTAGCCGCTTTAATCTGAATAGTTTCACCAGTTTGAGGATTACGGCCAGTACGTGCTGCACGATCCTTAACAGAGAATGTACCAAAACCTACCAGTGATACTTGACCACCCTTTTTTAATTCATTTGTCACAGCATCAACCGCCGCATCAAGTGCGCGTCCGGCAGAAGCTTTAGAAATATCCGCTTCAGCAGCGATTGCGTCGATCAGTTCAGATTTATTCACACTGGTTCCCCTTTATTGTTTGAGTATACTTTTATGTATTTAGATATTAAGTATCAATAGTAAAACGATTTATTCGTCATGGGCGAATGGCAAACAAGCATAGCCGTAAAAGTGCATTCCTGCCAATCCCTAAATACTTTATTTACCGATCCTTGTTAAATTAGCGGACCATTTATACCAACAGGCCAAATTATCTGTCAAGCTGGCTGATCTATTAATGTGTGCTAATTTGTTTTTTTGTCGCTTTTTTCTTACTCGCTGATTTAACGGGCTCATCAGCTTCACCGTCAGTGCCTGGCTTAGGCATGTACTGCAGCGCAATTTCTAGCACTTCATCGATCCACTTCACAGGTCGAATCGTTAAATCAGCTTTAATGTTGTCAGGAATTTCCTTGAGGTCACGCTGATTTTCATCTGGAATGATGACCGTTTTAATGCCGCCCCTGTGGGCCGCTAATAATTTCTCTTTAAGGCCACCAATTGGTAAAACCTGACCACGTAGAGTAATTTCACCGGTCATAGCAACGTCAGATTTAACCGGAATTTCTGTTAATACCGACACCAATGCCGTACACATTCCAATACCGGCACTAGGGCCGTCTTTCGGTGTCGCACCTTCCGGAACGTGGATGTGCATATCGTTTTTTTCATAGAAGTCATCTTCTATACCCAGCGCCTTGGAACGATTACGAACTACCGTCAAAGCGGCCTGAATTGATTCCTGCATAACGTCGCCTAGTGAGCCGGTTTTAATAACACGGCCCTTACCGGGCATCACGGCTGACTCGATAGTTAACAGCTCTCCACCCACTTGCGTCCACGCGAGACCGGTCACCTGTCCGACACGGTTTTCTTCTTCAGCCACACCGTAATTGTGCTTGCGAACACCGGAGTATTCTTCAAGGTTTTCCGAATTAACCGTTAACTGATCAGCGTCCTTTTTATTCTCCAAGGAGTGGTTCTTGACCACTTTACGACACACTTTGGCAATCTCTCGCTCTAATCCACGCACACCAGCTTCGCGAGTGTAGTAACGAATTAAATCTATAATGGCTTCATCTGAAAAAACAAGCTCTGCTTCCTTTAAGCCACTATTTTTCAATTGCTTAGGTACCAGATAACGTTTCGCAATGTTGAGCTTTTCATCCTCGGTATAACCTGGGATGCGAATAATTTCCATTCGATCCAACAGCGCGGGAGGAATATTCATGGAGTTAGAAGTACAGACAAACATCACCTCTGACAGGTCATAATCGACCTCCAGGTAATGATCGTTAAAGGTATTATTTTGCTCGGGATCCAGCACTTCCAGCAGCGCTGAAGACGGGTCACCGCGGAAATCAGCGCCCATTTTATCCACCTCATCCAATAAAAACAGCGGATTTTTAGCCTCAACCTTTGCCAGCTTTTGGATTAATTTACCTGGTAACGAACCTATATAAGTACGTCGGTGTCCGCGGATTTCAGCCTCGTCCCGCACGCCACCTAAGGCCATACGAATATATTTTCGATTGGTTGCACGTGCAATTGACTGCCCCAGTGAGGTCTTACCAACACCAGGAGGGCCAACCAGGCATAACACAGGGCCTTTGAGCTTACGAACACGCTTTTGTACCGCCAAGTACTCAAGAATACGTTCTTTAACCTCTTCCAGGCCATAATGATCCGTGTTGAGAATTTCTTCCGCCTTGCCTAAGTCATGGCGTACACGGCTGCGCTTTTTCCAAGGCACACTGAGCATCCAGTCAATGTAGCTGCGCACCACTGTGGCTTCAGCAGACATCGGCGACATCAGCTTAAGCTTGTCCAGCTCAGCCATGGTTTTCTTCTCGGCCTCTTCGCTCATACCCGCTTCTTTAATACGCTTTTCAAGGCCTTCAACTTCGTTTGGCGCGTCGTCAAGGTCACCCATTTCCTTCTGAATAGCCTTCATTTGCTCATTCAGGTAATACTCACGCTGGCTCTTTTCCATCTGCTGCTTAACGCGGTTACGGATACGCTTTTCAACCTTTAGAAGATCAAGCTCCGACTCCATTAAACCAACAAGGTGTTCAAGACGTTCACGCTCGTCACTCATCTCCAGAATCTGTTGTTTTTCTTCAACGGTCAAAGTGAGATGTGACGCAATAGTGTCGGCAAGTCGTCCTGCCTCATCAATGCCCGTTACAGACGTGAGAATCTCAGAGGGTACTTTTTTGCTAACCTTGGCGTACTTCTCAAACTGTGCAATAACCGCCTTAACCATGACACTTTCTTCAAGCTCCGGCAAAGCGGGACAATCAAGCTGTTCAACCATGGCATTGTAATAGCCTTCCGCCTCAACCATGGAAACCATGTTAGCTCGATAAGAACCTTCAACGAGAACTTTAACAGTACCGTCAGGTAATTTTAGTAGCTGTAAAATAGAGGAGACTGTGCCGGTTACAAATAAATCACTTTCAGCCGGATCATCTTCCGAGGCATTTTTCTGAGCCACCAGAAAAATTTCTTTCTCCGACTCCATAGCAAGTTCAAGTGCTTTAATAGATTTTTCACGACCAACAAACAGCGGTGTGACCATATTTGGAAAGACAACCACATCGCGCAGCGGTAAAAGTGGTAAGGCAATAGCGGATGTTTCCTGATTTTGTTCTTCAACAGTCATGGATGACGGAACCTTTCAATATATAAAGTAATGTCTTAATCATGGGGACGCACTTGCCAAAATACAAGCAACAAAGAGAGAGATGTGTCAGAAACTTTTAAGCTTTATGTGTCACATTTTTTCGCTGATCGGCAGCTAAAACCCCATAAAAAAAGAGGCCAAACGGCCTCTTTTTAACGAATCAATGCAGCTGATTGAAAAGTTAGTCTTTACCAATCGCTACATTACCCTCTGGCGTCTCATAAATGAGCAGAGGCTCTGTACCTTCGGTAATCATTGACTCATCAATAACAACTTTCATCACATCATCTTTTGACGGGATTTCGTACATAGTATCCAATAAAACAGATTCCAGGATTGAACGAAGACCACGCGCACCGGTTTT
This sequence comes from Gammaproteobacteria bacterium F7, assembly GCA_001593685.1. Lineage (GTDB taxonomy): Bacteria > Pseudomonadota > Gammaproteobacteria > Pseudomonadales > IMCC2047 > IMCC2047. Next base: position 76,501 of record LUKI01000004.1, on the reverse strand, counting down.
ACGCTCCATCGCTTTTTGCGCCATAGCACGCAAAGCGTCTTCACGAAAATCTATCTCCACGTCCTCCATGGCAAACAGCTTTTTATACTGTTTGGTAAGCGAGTTCCTAGGCTCAGTTAGAATCTGAACTAACGCATCTTCATCCAGTTCCATCAAGGTCGCTATTACAGGTAAGCGGCCAACAAACTCAGGAATCAAGCCAAACTTAATTAAATCTTCAGGCTCAATATCAACCAGTACTTCACTGATAGATTTTTGATCATCCTTGCTTTTGACTGTTGCGGAAAAACCAATACTACTCTTCTCTGAACGGTCACGGATCACCTGCTCCAGGCCGGCAAATGCTCCGCCACAAATAAACAAGATGTTAGATGTATCGACCTGAAGGAACTCCTGCTGAGGGTGCTTTCGACCCCCTTGTGGAGGGACCGACGCTACCGTACCTTCAATTAGTTTAAGCAGCGCTTGCTGAACACCTTCACCCGACACATCACGTGTAATCGACGGGTTGTCAGATTTGCGGGAAATCTTGTCAATTTCATCAATGTAGACAATGCCTCGCTGCGCCTTATCAACATCATAATCACACTTCTGCAGCAGCTTTTGAATGATATTCTCAACATCCTCACCCACATAGCCAGCTTCCGTTAATGTCGTCGCATCGGCAATTGTAAAAGGCACATTAAGCATACGAGCCAGAGTCTCGGCAAGTAATGTCTTACCACTACCAGTAGGGCCTATCAGCAGAATATTACTTTTGCCTAACTCGATATCATCTTTACCTGAATCGGACTTAAGGCGCTTATAATGATTATAAACCGCAACTGACAGAACAACCTTGGCGCGATCCTGCCCAATTACGTAATTATCAAGATTGGCTTTAATCTCTTTTGGTGACGGCAGACGATCTTCGCTGTCTTCAGGATTAGCCTCCTCCATCTCTTCACGAATGATATCGTTGCACAAATCAACACATTCATCACAGATGAATACCGAAGGACCGGCAATGAGCTTGCGAACTTCGTGCTGACTTTTGCCGCAAAAAGAGCAATACAACAATTTGCCGTTGTCATCTCCGTCGATGGTGTTCTCGTCGGACATCTTACTTCCTCATCCGGGCTGAGTAGCCACTCAACCCTTTCTTAAATTAAATAACTATGAACAGATTAGCATCATATTAAACAAAACTGAAAAGCCAGCCAGGATAATTTATTCGCCAATATGTCGACTTTCCATGACCTGATCGATCAAGCCGTACTCAACAGCCGCGTGACCATCCATAAAGTTATCGCGGTCTGTATCCGTAGCAATTTTATCAAGATCCTGCCCTGTGTGTTTAGACAACACGCGGTTTAACTTGTCACGGATCGTTAAAATTTCTTTAGTATGAATTTCAATATCAGTAGCCTGACCCTGAAAACCGCCCAATGGCTGATGGATCATCACTCGCGAATGCGGCAAACAAAAACGTTTACCAGCAGCCCCACCCGCTAACAAAAGAGCGCCCATACTGGCCGCTTGGCCAATACAGAGTGTGCTAACGTCCGGCTTGATAAACTGCATAGTATCGTAAATTGACATTCCGGCAGTCACAGAACCACCCGGTGAATTAATATAGAGATGAATATCTTTATCAGGATTCTCAGACTCTAAAAACAGCATCTGAGCAACAACCAAATTGGCCATATGATCCTCAACGGGACCCACTAAAAAAATGACGCGTTCCTTGAGCAGGCGCGAATAAATATCAAAGGAACGTTCACCACGAGCCGTCTGTTCGATCACCATCGGTACAAGCTGGCTAATTAAGTCGTGGTTTACCGGTGTTTGACTATTGTTCATTAATATCCCCATTGTTCGTATAAAAGCCCGCAGAAAAGGCACTAACCAATACTAGATCAAGAATACCTTTACGCCCATGGCTGTCTACGTTTTTTAAACAAAAATAGATTCGAAGAAAACACTAAACAGGTTTATGTTGGCATCATAGGAACATATTGCTGCGCTGCCGGTTAACCTCTAACCTATTGGCAACTTACGTTAAACACCCCAACAAATAAATACTTTAAATTAACACAGTGTATCAATAACTTGTTTAGAGGTCTTACAAACTAAATCGGGGCCCTTAGGCCCCGATTTAAATTATGCTTCAGCGCTTTCTTCCGCTTCTGGCTCAGGTGCTGGTGGGTACATCACATCTTGATAGTTACCCGCCACTTCTTTAACCTGAACTTTTTCCAGCAATCCTGCAATCACCTGCTCTTCAACAGCAACTGATTTAAAGTGCTGCAGCTGTTGTTCGTTGGCATAAACGTGTTCAATGACTTGATCACTGTCTTCATAGGTTGAAGCAAAGTTTTCAATTGCCGTGCGAACCTGCTCATCGGAAGCGCTAAGTTGATTATCACGAACATACTGGTTGATTAGCAGTCCACTGGCAACACGCTGCACGGCGCGATCTTTAAACATATCAGCAGGGAACATTGATGGGTCAATTTGCTGACCACCACCAAACTGTTGCACCATTTCGTTACGAATTTGATCAATTTCCTGGTCAACCAGCGCCGACGGTACAGCAATCTCATGCGCACCAAGCAGCTTATCAATCAGGTTGCTTTTTAGCTTGTTATTAAGCGCTGACTCGAGCGCCGCTTCCATGCTTTCACGCAATTTAGTACGGAACTCTTCTTCCCCACCTTCAATGCCATATTTGGCAAAAAACTCTTCATTCAGCTCAGCTGGCACAGGCTTGAAAGATTTTTTCGCTTTTACAGTGAACTGTACTGCTTTACCCGCCAACTCTTCAGCATGATAAGACTCAGGGAACTCAAGATCCAACACGCGCTCTTCACCAGGCTTGATACCCAGCAGGCCATCTTCAAAACCAGGAATCATGGTGTTAGAGCCAAGCACCAAAGGTGTTTCGTCTGAACTGCCACCTTCAAAAGTTTCGCCATCAACTTTGCCTTCAAAAGCAATCACAACCTGATCACCCTCTTTAGCGGCACGTTTAGTGGCTTTCATTTCCTGTTGCTGCTCTCGAAGCTGCTCAATTTGTGATTCAATATCAGCATCTTCAATTTTAGCTGTAACCTTTTCTACCTCAATTTTACTCAGGTCAGTAAATTCAACCTCTGGCAAAATTTCGAAAGTCGCGGTGTATTCAAAATCCTTACCCGCTTCCAGTGTTTTCGGCTCAATGTTCGGGGAACCTACCGGGTTCAGTTTTTCCTGAGTAACTGCCTCATAGAAAGACTGACGCACTACTTCACCAACAACCTCTTCACGGATACCAGCGCTGTAACGCTGCTTAACCACTTTCATCGGTACTTTACCCGGTCTGAAACCGTCAATACGAACAGTCTTAGCAGCTTTTTGTAAACGGCTTTCAACTTCTGTTTCAATACGTTCAGCAGGTACGCCAACAGTTAAACGGCGTTCGATAGGGCTTAAATTTTCGACTGAAACTTGCATGAGGTTCCTCTTTGGATCGGGCTGAGCTAACTATGGAAGATTTTCTTAATAAATGGTGCGGATGGAGAGACTCGAACTCTCACGCCTCGCGGCACCAGAACCTAAATCTGGCGTGTATACCAATTTCACCACATCCGCATAATCTGAATGTCTATCTTTAAATCTGAGGCTCTTTACAGAGTTTGAAGGGATTTTCTACCCTGCCACCCTGCTCTGTCGTCATGCAGGATTTAGGAAAGAAGAATGGGGTGGATGATGGGGCTTGAACCCACGACAACCGGAATCACAATCCGGGGCTCTACCAACTGAGCTACACCCACCATTGATTCTTTCTACTACCGCCTGACATGCCTGACTGCCAATAATGGCACGCCCGGCAGGACTCGAACCTGCAACCCTCGGCTTAGAAGGCCGATGCTCTATCCGGTTGAGCTACGGGCGCAAATTACGCCCTAATGCTGACAGGACTTGCATTAAGGTGCATAAAAAAATGGTCGGGGTAGAGAGATTCGAACTCCCGACATCCTGCTCCCAAAGCAGGCGCGCTACCAGACTGCGCTATACCCCGACGTCCTTTGCATCAACATTGCTGTATCTGCGAAAGAGGGCCGCATATTACTTAGCTGAAGGTCCCTCGTCAACTATTCAAAGCGGATAATTTTACTAATTTTTAATGTTTATTAAGTTGCTTTTAAAAGCTGTAATACTGACAAGCAGTTACGAGCTCTGACGACGCCACGTCGTACCTTCACGCCCATCATCTAGCACGACACCCTTTTCAATTAACAGATCACGAATCTCATCGGCACGTGCCCAGTCTTTATCACTACGGGCATTTTTTCGGTCAATGATTAGCTGTTCAATTTGTTCAGCACTTATTTCACCCGTATCACCGCCCTGCAAAAAGGCTTCGGGTTCCTGCTGCAAAATACCCAGCGTTTCCCCCAGCTCCTTCAACAACTCAACCTGTGCGGGTGTTGATGTGCCGCCGCGATTAATTTCACGAGCCAGATCAAACAACACAGCCAACGCCTCAGGGGTATTAAAGTCATCATTCATTGCCGTTTCGAAACGAATTCGGAACTCAGTATTTGATTCAACAACCGGCACTGACTCATTAGAAGGCTGTGCATTTCGTAACGTATTGTAGAATCGCTCAAGCGCTTGCTGCGCCTGTTTTAAGCTTTCTTCTGAATAGTTAATCGCGCTACGGTAGTGACTGGAAATAAGAAAGTAACGCACCACTTCTGGATTATATTTTTCCAATACTTCGCGAATAGTGAAAAAATTGCCCAGCGATTTAGACATCTTCTCATTATCAACACGTACCGCTCCGGCGTGCATCCAGGTATTCACATACTTTTCACCCGTGGCCGCTTCCGACTGAGCAATTTCATTCTCATGATGCGGGAATTTTAAATCCGGACCACCACCATGGATATCGAAAGTATTGCCCAGGCAACAGGTACTCATCGCCGAACACTCAATATGCCAACCCGGTCGCCCCGGACCCCACGGCGAATCCCACGCGGCCTCTCCGGTTTTGGCTCCTTTCCAGAGCACAAAATCCATCGGATTTTCTTTATTCTCGTCCACCTCAACACGCGCGCCAGCACGCATTTCCTCAATATTACGATTACTCAGCTTACCGTAGCCTTCAAACTTATCGATACGGTAATACACATCCCCATTGCTAGCGGGGTATGCAAACCCTTTATCAATCAGCGTTTGCACCATGTTAAGAATATTATCGATATGCTCAGTGGCACGCGGCTCGCTATTGGGCGGTAACACGCTCAAAGCTCGCTCATCCTCATGCATGGCATTGATAAAACGATCAGTCAGCTCGGTATAGGGCTCGCCATTTTCGTTGGCACGATTGAAAATCTTGTCATCAACATCGGTAATATTACGGATGTAATTGACGTCATAACCCTGCTGTCGCAGATAACGGGTAATCACATCAAACGCCACCATCACGCGGGCATGGCCAATATGACAATAGTCATAAACCGTCATACCACATACGTACATACCAACTTTGCCTTCAATTAGTGGCTTGAACTCTTCTTTGGCTCCAGTCAAGGAGTTGTATATTTGCAACATCGCTTTTCCCCTCAACCTTTTTTCTGAATTTTGGCCCAGGTATCACGCAACGCCACTGTGCGGTTAAAAACCGGCTTTTCTGCTGTAGAGTCGTAGCGATCGGTGCAGAAATAGCCCAAACGTTCGAACTGGAAGCGCTGCTCAGGCAGTGTATGTGCAAGACTTGGCTCAGCTTTACAGTTATTTAGCACTACCAGAGACTCAGGGTTTAAGTGCTGCATATAATCTTCTGTGTCGGGATTTTCTGCCAGGAACAGCTGGTCATACAAGCGCACCTCACAGTCAAGCGCATGTTCAGCTGACACCCAATGCACAACCCCTTTTACTTTACGTCCTTCTGGGTTTTTACCCAACGTGTCTGCATCGTAAGTACAGCGCAGCTCAACAATATTACCCGCATCATCCTTAATGACTTCGTCGCAGCGTATGATATAGGCATTGCGTAGTCGCACCTCTTTACCTGGCGCCAAGCGGAAGAATTTCTTAGGCGCATCTTCCATAAAGTCATCCTGCTCAATGTAGACTTCACGACTGAATGGCAAGGTGCGAACCCCCATATGTTCATGGGCGGGATGGGTCGGTGATGCTAATTCTTCAACCTGCCCTTCTGGATAATTGGTAATCACTAATTTAAGTGGGCGCAGCACGCACATTGCACGGGGCGCAGTTTCTTCAAGATCGGCGCGAATCGCATGCGTCAACATTGCCACATCAACAACGCCATCAGCTTTGGTCACGCCTACATTTTCACAAAACTGGCGGATCGCTGAGGGCGTATAGCCTCGGCGACGCAGACCAGAAATAGTCGGCATTCGCGGATCATCCCAGTTATCAACAACCTGATCGTCAATCAGCCGCTTCAACTTCCGCTTGCTGGTCAAGGTGTAGTTTAAATTTAAACGGGCAAATTCAATCTGGCGAGGACGCGTTGGTCCCGGCAAGGTGACATTATCCAACACCCAGTCATAGAGAGGGCGATTATCTTCGAACTCCATGGTGCACAGCGAATAAGTTACCCCTTCAATGGCATCCGATAAGCACTGCGTAAAATCATACATGGGGTAAATGCACCATTTATCACCCGTTTCATGGTGCGACATTTTACGGATACGGTAAATAACCGGATCTCGCATTTTGATATTTGGCGAGGACATATCAATTTTAGCGCGGAGAGACAATTCACCATCGCCAAACTCACCGGCACGCATACGAGCAAACAAATCGAGATTTTCCTCGATACTGCGTTCACGATCGGGACTGTTCTTACCGGGCGACGTTAAGGTTCCGCGGTACTCACGCATCTGGTCACCATCGAGAGAACACACGTACGCCTTACCCTTGTTAATCAGCTCAACCGCAAATTCGTGCAATTGATCAAAGTAACCGGATGAAGACTTCACCTCACCGCTCCATTTAAAGCCCAGCCACTTCACATCATTCTGAATAGCACTAACAAACTCACTGCTTTCCTTGGCCGGGTTGGTATCATCAAAACGCATGTTGCAGCGACCACCCGCATTAGCGTAGTCCTCGGCAATACCAAAATTGAGACAAATCGATTTTGCGTGGCCAATGTGTAGAAAGCCATTTGGCTCCGGCGGGAAGCGCGTGACGACTTCACTGTTGACGCCATTCGCTAAATCATCATCAATAATATTACGAATGAAATTGCTGCGGCGCTCGGTCGTTGAGCTACTGTCTGTTGAGTTTTCGGTGGTATTTGTCATAGCGTTAAAAAGCTAAATTCTCCGTTGCGATCTTGAAGTGCGGCGCGTATCGTTATCGCGATATTCGCGGTGCGTCTGGGTAGCATTAGAAACCAGTTAAATTGCCCGCCCAAATTAAAGCCCCGTATTATAGCGGGATCAAACAATGCCGCTACAGTGCGGCGCATAAAAATATCAATAATTCAGTAATTTAAGCTAAGGAGTTAATCAATGATCATTTTGCACACCAACCTAGGCGACATTCATATTACTTTGAACGAGGAAAAAGCGCCGGTTTCATCTCAGAATTTCATTGATTACGTCAACGATGGCTTCTACAACGGCACTATTTTTCACCGCGTGATTAAAAACTTCATGGTTCAGGGCGGCGGCTTTGAAGCAGGCATGCAGGAAAAGAGCACTCGCAACCCCATCGAAAACGAAGCCAACAACGGCCTGAGCAACATGCGTGGCACCATTGCCATGGCGCGCACCATGGTACCGCACTCAGCTACCGCACAGTTTTTTATTAACCTTGAAGACAACACCTTCCTTGATCACAGCTCAGAAACAGCTGAAGGCTGGGGCTACGCAGTATTTGGTGAAGTGGTTGAAGGCATGGACGTTGTTGATAAAATCCGCGAAGCCGCAACCACAACGCGCATGGGCCATCAAGATGTACCGGTTGACGACATCATCATTGAGTCTGCCGAAGTCGTGGAAGGTTAATAACCGACCATGACCACCCTTTTCATCTCCGATCTTCACTTAGATCCTGCGCACCCAGATGTGGCGCGGGGATTTTTTCGTTTTATGGAAAACGACGCACCAAACGCTGAAGCACTTTATATTCTCGGCGACTTTTTTGAAGCGTGGATCGGCGATGACCTGCAGCACCCCTTTATCGAACAGGTCAAACAATCGCTGCGAACGCTCTCCGACAAAAACATCCCCATTTACCTGATGCACGGTAACCGTGATTTTCTGATCGGTGAACAGTTCTGCTCAGAGACAGGCTGCCAACTGATCGATGATCCAAGCATTGTTGAACTTTATGGGCAAAAAGTCCTGTTAATGCACGGTGACACGCTGTGCACCAACGATGTCGATTACCTCGCTTTCCGTGGCATGGTACGCAACCCGGACTGGCAACAGGATTTTCTCAGCAAATCACTTCAGGAACGCCTTGCCATTGCCGAAAACATTCGCGCTGCCAGCAAAGAAAAAACCGGTCAGCTTGAATACGAAATCATGGACGTAACCCAGTCCGAAGTTGAAAAAGTGATGGCCGCGCATGATGTGCAGTTACTAATTCACGGCCACACCCACCGCCCTGCGGTTCACCAGCTTGAAATTAACGGCAAAGCGGCTGAGCGCGTCGTTTTAGGTGACTGGCATAAAGCCGGCTGGAAGCTGAGCTTTTCTGAACAAGGCTACGAGCTGGAAGAGTTTTTACTTTAAGCTTTGGCTCATCCTGCTTGCCATCGCGAACGAAACGAGCGTTCTTTAAATTCTCCAAAAGATACCTAGCGCTTGGTCGAAATTACAATACTCTAAACGGACTTTGGGAGTTAACTTCATGGAATTGAAAAATATCGTACCCTGGGGGCGCTCTTTTGATGAATATAAAAAGATGTTCTCGCTCTCGGATTTTGATTTACAAAAAACCATTCTCGGCTGTGGTGATGGTCCCGCCTCATTCAATGCAGAGCTTTCAGCCCGTGGTGGTAAAGTTACTTCTATTGATCCCGTTTATCAGTTTAATGCCGAGTCATTAAAAAGCCGAATTACAGAAGCGTACGATGAAATCATGCCGCAGATGGTCGCCAACAAAGACCAATATATCTGGGAAAGCATTCCTTCAGTTGAGATGCTTGGGCAAACACGAATGAGCGCCATGAAGCGCTTTATTCTGGACTATGAAAACGGTAAAGCGACTGGTCGCTATCGCAATGAGTCATTACCAAAACTCAGTTTCAGCAATCAACAGTTCGATTTAGCCCTTTGTTCGCACTACCTGTTTCTCTACAGCGACCAGATCGATTTTGCTGCACATCTGACTGCAATTAATGAACTTTGCAGAGTGGCGATAGAAGTTAGAATTTACCCACTTGTCGCTTTAAATGGTGAAATATCACCGCACTTGGAAAAAATAATAGCAGCGCTAGACACGACCAGCTTTATTAGCAAACTGGTTGATATCGATTACCAATTCCAAAAAGGTGCGACACAAATGCTGGTGATCAAACGCGGTAAAAAATCCATCGCATAGAATAATGTTTTCACCCATTTGGCCGAGATGACAGCAGCTTTGTTATCTCAACTAAATAAAAGGCTCCTTTGCGCATTCAAGAACTTGCATGCGGTTAGAAACAGCCTGTAGATAAAAAAACCTACCACTATTTCCATACAACCGAGCCAATCAAACAGGCTCGTGAACATACTTAGGCACGGGCACGCCACTATGAAACCTAAACAGCGGATCAGGCGTTAAAATGGCTTCTTTTTCGACACTCAAAAAGAATTCAACACGCTCATCAATAGGCTCACCGGCGTATTTCTGTGCCAAACCCAAATAATCCTGGTAGTGCCGCGCTTCAGACTTCAGCAACGAGATATAAAACTTCTCCAAGTCTTCATCAAGGTGCGGGGCCAGCTTTTCAAATCGTTCACAGGAGCGGGCTTCGATAATAGCGCCCATGATCAAGGTATCCACCAAGACGTCATTTTGCGGCTTACGCACATGCTTCAGTAATTTAGACGCATAGGTGCTGGCTTTAAGGGTTTGATGCTTGATGCCCCGCTTTTTCATGATTTTCAACACCTGTTCAAAATGCACCAGCTCCTCGCGCGCCAGCCGGGACATCTTATTAAGCACATCCAGCTTGGTGGGGTTGCGAGCAATCAGCGTCATCGCTGATTGCGCCGCTTTCATTTCATTGGCCGCATGGTCGTTAAGAATAATATCCAACCGATCGACCGCCTCAGCAATCCAGCTATCAGGCGTACGGCAATGAAGAAAACCCAGAATGGGAGCTATCAGTTCTTCGCTATTTTTCATCGACTCAATTCTTCGATCAGTTATACGGGCGTACGCATGGTGACAAACTCTTCGGCAGAGGTCGGATGAATACCGATCGTTTCATCAAATACCGCTTTAGTCGCTCCTGCTTTTAGGGCAATGGCCATACCTTGAATAATTTCCCCCGCATCGGCGCCCACCATGTGAATACCAACCACTTTGTCGGTGGCTGTTTCCACAATCATTTTCATCAAGGTTTTTTCGTCACTGCCGCTGAGTGTGTGTTTCATCGCCCGGAACGATGAACGGAAGACTTTAATATCACCCAGTTGCTCTCGGGCCTGCTCTTCAGATAGCCCAACAGTGCCAATATTAGGCTGGCAAAATACGGCGGTAGCAATCAGGTCATAATCGAGTTTTTTCTGAGACCCTTGGTATTGCTGCGCAAGGAAAGTCATACCCTCGGCCAGCGCCACAGGCGTTAACTGTATACCGCCCTTCACATCACCGAGCGCAAAAATAGAAGGCACGGAGGTTTGATAAAAGTCGTTCACTACGATCGAGCCATTATCACGCAGCTCAACACCTACCTCTTCAAGCCCCAGCCCGGTAGTTTTTGCTTTACGGCCCGTTGCGTAAAGAATTTGATCAGCTTCCAGTACTTCCCCGGTATTTAGCTTCGCCTGCAAACGACCATTCGGCAGCTTTTCGACCGACTCAATATCTGTATTGAATTTAAGCTCAACACCCTTCTTTGTTATTTCCTCGGCAACAAACTCTCTTACATCCTGATCAAAGCCTCGGAGAAATAATTCACCACGATACAGTTGCGTGGTTTTTGCGCCCAGGCCATTAAAGATACCGGCAAACTCAACCGCAATATAGCCACCGCCGACAACAATAACATCGCCAGGAAAAGTGTCTAACTCAAACACGTCATTGGAGTTAATCACGTGAGAAGAGCCCGGAAACTCCGGCACAAAGGGCCAACCACCCGTCGCCACCAAAATACGCTCGGCCGTGTAACGACGGCCCGACACTTCAACCTCATGCGCACCAGTCACGACTGCACGGCCATTCAAAAGAGTGGCACCTGAATTATCAAGTAAATTCTTATAAACACCATTTAAGCGTTTAATTTCATTAGTTTTATTATTACGCAATGTTGGCCAATCAAATACTGGCTTAGCCTCTAAATTCCAGCCAAACCCCTTCGATTCGTGAAACTCTTCGCCATAGTGCGCGCCATAAACAAACAGTTTTTTAGGCACGCAACCAACGTTGACACAGGTTCCACCAAGAAACATATCTTCAGCCACCGCAACACGAACACCCTGCGCCGCTGCCATGCGTGCTACCCGCACACCACCGGAGCCAGCACCGATCACAAACAGATCAAAATCAAACTCAGACATACATTCTCCAAATTTCAAAAAGGGGCTCTAAAAGGCCGCCTGATAAAGTGTGTAAACACCGCTCAAAATAAAACCAGCTCCCGTGATACAGGTCAGCACTTTCGTTAACCACTCAGGCAACAAGCAATGCCAGACAAACCATCATCTTACTGACTTCTTTATCTACAGCAAACAACCTATCACCCGTTAAGTTTTGTTACCCAGTTCCGCAATACAAGCGCCGCAAAAATTGTAATAAACTTTAGCGTCCACAGGACTGTGCCTACGCCAATACTTGAAAGCAACTTAAGCAACGCGCTTTATAAAGTTGTGCACATCCGATGCATCAAATGGCCAGTTAAGCTCCTGATTATCTAACTGCAACACAGGAATACTGTAGGCATATTTTTCCATGAGCTCGTCGAGTGTACTGATATCAACAATATCAAGCTCATACTGCCTACCTGTCAGCGCCTCCTCTATAACTGTCAGCGCTTCATCGCAAAGCTGACAGCAATCAGTACCATATAAAACAAGCTTCATTTGCACCTCAAAAAAACACCTATTACTTGTGGCCAACAACACCCACTATATTGCTTGAATTAGTGAGAACATCTTTATGCGTTCACGAAAATAAAACCGCTGCAGAGCATAAAGTTAAAAAGCCGTGCAATACTCATCTAAACTCATCAGCCCTAAACCACACAATCGCAACCATCATTGCTACGCAGGAGACCCCAGCAGCCACTGCATAGGTCATACTTGGCCCGGGGGCAGACCAAAGATAACCACTCAAGCCTGCCCCAACCGCATTACCAGCACCAAAACCAACCGCTATATAGAGTGCCTGCCCCTGCCCTTCATGACCACCGCTGAAGAAGCGCTGGACCACCTCAATACCAGCGGCATGCAGTGCGCCAAAGCTAAAAGCATGTAAGCATTGCGCGAAAGCTAACACCCAGGCATGCTCCGCAAAAAAAGCGATCAACAACCAACGCAGCGTCGTTAGCAACAGGCTAAGCAACATAATATGCCGCAGTGTAAAACGGCCAATCACACGATGCATATAAAGCAACAGCGCCACTTCAGCAACAACACCCAAGGCCCACAGCTGACCAATCACCGTGCGACTGTAATCAAATCCTTCAAGATAAATACTAAAGAAGGTGTAATAAGGACCATGGGCAATTTGCAGCAGAAAATACACGACAAAAAATGCCATCACGGCTGGATGCTTGAGGATAGTAGCCAAACCACTTTTGGCGGTCGGTTTGTGGTCAAAGCGGCGCTCGGTCACCCCTAATGTAGTGAACCAAACAAGTCCCAGGAAAATCACCATAAAAACCGGCAGGTGGACAACCTTAATGTAATCGAACACCAAGCCGAGCCCCATAACCGTGACAATAAAACCAATGGAGCCCCACAACCTGACGTGGCTATAGGTGCTACGTTTATCGTGTAGGTGTTCGAGAGTTAATACCTCAAACTGGGCGAGAATAGCATTCCAGAAGAAACTAAAACTAAGGCTGACCAACGCCATCCAGAAGAAATCGCGGGCAACAAAAAGACCGAGACAAAAGGCAAATCCCAGAAATGCGCCGACCTGAATAACTCTGACGCGCTGCTGGGTTCTATCAGCCACCCAGCCCCAGATATTAGGTGAAATAATTCGGGTAGCCGCCAACAGGGCAGTCAGCCAGCCAATTTCCTGCGCGTTGAAGCCCGCTTCCTTTAAAAACAGGCTCCAATACGGCACCACGGCACCCAATACCGCGTAAAAAAAGAAATAAAAACGGGATAATCGCCAGTAGGGAACGACATGCTGAGACGTCGACATAACTACTGTGCTCGCCGGTGCTGCGTTAATAACAGAGGCAAAAGGCTCATTTACTAAAGCAAACTCCCTCTTGCCTGTTCTGTCTTGCCCTGAATTTAGCCGTTACGTTATGACAGTGCCTCACCAACTTCTCACCCGATAAAATTATTTAACGGACGCAGGGATGACCGGCGTAGGAGTATCCACATCTGCGCATTGTCCACGATGACGCAGCAGATGGTCCAGCAGGGTAATCGCCAACATGGCCTCAGCAATCGGCGTAGCACGAATACCAACACAGGGATCATGACGCCCCTTGGTGATAACATCCATCGGCTCTCCAAAACGGTCAATACTTTTACCGGGAATAGTGATACTCGAGGTTGGCTTCAATGCAATATTGGCAACGATATCCTGCCCCGTGGAAACACCACCCAACACGCCACCAGCGTTATTAGACAGGAAGCCTGCCGGCGTCATTTCATCGCGATGTTCACTGCCCTTCTGCTCAATGCTGTCAAAACCAGCACCAACTTCTACGCCTTTCACCGCGTTGATGCTCATCAGTGAGTGGGCAATTTCAGCATCCAGGCGATCAAAGATCGGCTCACCGAGTCCTGGTGGTAACCCCTTAGCAACCACGGTGATTTTTGCACCAATGGAGTCACCCTCTCTACGTAACGCATCCATGTATTTTTCCATCTCCTTGATTTTATTAGCATCAGGACAGAAAAACGGATTTTCCTCAATAATGTTCCAGTCCACCTGTTCAACCTTAATTGGGCCAAGCTGGGACAGGTAACCCTTAACCGTAATGCCCATCTTTTCCAGATACTTCTTGGCAATCGCACCCGCGGCAACACGCATGGCCGTTTCACGCGCTGAGGAGCGACCACCGCCCCGATAGTCGCGATTACCATATTTGTGAGTATAGGCATAGTCAGCGTGAGCTGGACGGAAGGTGTCTTTGATATTGGAATAATCCTTGGAGCGCTGATCGGTATTTTCAATCAGCAAACCAATAGACGTGCCGGTGGTTTCACCCTCAAACACACCGGAGAGAATTTTCACTTGATCGGCTTCTCGGCGTTGTGTCGTAAAACGTGACGTGCCCGGTTTGCGTCGATCCAGATCGCGCTGCAGGTCTTCCTCGGTAATCGCTAACCCGGGAGGGCAACCATCAATAATACAGCCCAACGCAGGCCCATGGCTTTCACCAAAGGTGGTGACGGTGAAAAGTTTTCCAATACTGTTACCTGACATAATTTTCCAAAATATAAACTGCAGTTATAAAAATAGTATCTTGGTCACTCCTGCGAGAGCAGGAATCGCCTTATTTAAAATGCTCTCTGTGCTGCAAAAGCTGTCCGGCTGTCAGCACAAACACACCATGTCCGCCCCGCTCCAGCTCCAACCATAAAAAAGGAACCTCCGGGAAAGCTTCGCTCAGCGCTTCACAGCTATTACCCACTTCACCGACCAATACACCGTATTCTGACAGGTAATCTGGCGCATCACGTAAAATCTGGCGGATGCAGTCCAACCCGTCGTCACCAGAACCCAAGCCTAATGGCGGCTCATGATGATATTCACCCGGCATGCTCGACAAATCATTCAGGTCGACATAGGGCGGATTAGTGACGATCAAATCGTACTCTTTATCTTTGGAAACACCGGCGAACAGATCCGAGGCAATTGCTTTCACACGCCCTTCAAGGTGGTGACGTTTGATATTGATATTTGCCACATCCAAGGCATCGCCGGAGATATCCACTAAATCAACTTCAGCATCGGGAAATGCCATTGCACAGGCGATACCGATACAGCCACTACCGGTACACATATCCAAAATCTGGCTCACCTCATCACCGCATAACCAAGGCGTAAAACCATTTTCAATGAGTTCCGCAATGGGAGAACGAGGCACCAGCACCCGCTCATCGACATAGATTGGCATACCGGCAAACCAAGCTTCATTAATTAAGTAAGCCATCGGTATACGTTCTTTACAACGACGTTCTATCAACGCGCACACGCGTTCACGTTCAGCAGGAATCAGCCTGGAATCCAACACAGCAGGATCCGTATCCCAAGGTAAGTGCAGCGCACCTAGTACCAGAAAAACAGCTTCATCCCAGGCATTATCTGAGCCGTGACCGAAGTAAACCTGCTCGCAGTTAAAACTGGAAGCTGCCCAGCGAATGTAATCGCGAACGGTTTCCAGCGTACCGATTATCGATGCTTGCCCTTCAATCTCTTGACTCATGAAAATACCAACGTTTGTTTTAAGACGAGCAATTCTATCCAATATAAGCGAAAATATCCCTCCTATTGCGCTAAATAAGGCGCTTCAGCGCAAAAAAACTTTACCTCAAGGGCCCCTTGGCGTAGGGTTAGCACCCAATTTTTTTGAACTAGTTTGGAAGGCAAATGGAACAACATTTCGCAAAGATTATTGAAGCAATTGGCGAAGACCTGAATCGTGAAGGTCTAGTAGACACTCCTAAACGTGCCGCCAAGGCTTTTGCGTTTATCAATCGTGGTTACGAACAGTCCCTGGAAGAGATCGTTAACAACGCACTGTTCGAATCAGAGTGTGACGAAATGGTCATTGTTAAGGATATTGAGCTGTATTCCTTATGCGAACACCACCTGTTGCCATTCATTGGAAAATGTCACGTTGCCTATATTCCAAATGGCCGTGTACTAGGCCTCTCCAAGGTTGCTCGTGTTGTTGACATGTTTGCCCGCCGCCTGCAAATTCAGGAAAAACTGACACAGGAAATCGCTCAGTCAATTATGGATGTGACCGACGCACGCGGTGTGGGTGTTATCGTTGAAGCCAAGCACATGTGCATGATGATGCGCGGTGTAGAGAAGCAAAACTCTTCCATGAAGACGTCTTCTATGCTGGGTATCTTCCGTGAAAACCACGCAACACGCAGCGAGTTTCTATCACTGATTAAAGATTGATAGAAAACCAAAGCCAATAAAAAGCCCCGCTGGCAAAACCAGCGGGGCTTTTTTGTGCGCGTTTAACTACTGAAGTACAAGACTGATTCTATTTAAGTTTTCCGTACCACGGCGAATGGGCGCCAATGGACCAACGCCCTGTGCATTCAGCTGATCGGCATTAACACCCAGCTTAACCAAAGCCTTAATGACTGACTCAGCCCGCGCCAAAGAGCGCTTTTTTAAATCGGTTAGCGGCTGCTCATCTGTCAAGTGTCCAACCACGTAGCACTCTAAACGGGTATTTTTACTTAGCGCATTGGCAACCGGTTTTAATCGCTGTTCAGCGACCACCGTCACTTCATCATTATCATCAAAGCTAAGGTTACGAAGATCATAGACCCCCGTGTATTTGAGTTCATTAATAATAGTTCGGGGGTTCACATCAAGAGACTTCGCACTGTTGCTATCCGGCGTTAACAAATCAAGCTGCGTGTATACCCGCTTATTACCTCGCTTAATACTGTAAAGCACCATAAAAACAGGCCCGTTATCGGTATTGATTTGAGCCGCCAAATAATGCTGGTAACGCTGGGGGCCGTAGAGTTTTGCAATACCAAAAATACGGTTTGCCCACTGATTACTGCTGCCACACTCACGACCATGGCATTCAAATAAAAGCTCATGTGATAAAGAAGTCAGCTGGCTACGGAAATGACCAAATATTTTTTTTGAATCTTCGCCGTCCGGCGCACGGTAGGTAATACGTGTTAATTGCCCCGCCAAGCGTTCGGAATACTCAATATCCATGACACCATTCACGGTCTTCGGTGAATCAAGCGCCAACAGATAATCGTTTGCCTCAACGACACTGAATTCGTCAATTTTAGTGCGGGGGTAGCGTTCAAATAGCTCAGAATCAGACGCTCCTTGCACATCCTCAGTCCTTTCGTAGGCCGTGGCTGTTGGAAAATTAAGAACCAGAAGTGTTGCTAACAGAAAAAAGCCAACGTTCTTTAGCATCATCATTAAGTAGCGCTATTCCTTATCGCGTTTATGGATCAATATAAAGCCATCATGTTGTAGTTGGGCCGCTGAATCAAGCTCTAGCAGTATCTAAAACGAAATAGCCGTAGGCCTGGATCAATTAATGCTTAACAATGACACATAAATAAGTACAACGCCTAACAGCCAGGCAATTAACATCATGACACGCAAACAAATTGCCGGACGCAAAAGCCACCACTGCATATAACGCTCAATATTATCTGGTCCCAGCATCAAGGTCACCATGGCACCAAACAGTGCTAGCACACCGACCACATAAAATAATGTTGAATAATGACTCATGGGCGCGGCGATCAGTAACAGAGAACCCAGCAATAACCGAAAACCGAAAATGATGTAGAGTCCTTTTGAAGAAAGCACAAAGGTTTGCATGGCTCGCATAAAGGGTTTCGGCAGAATAAACCCCCATAAACCAATTGCGGCAATCAGTAGTCCAAACGCAGAGATAACAGTAAACATAAACACAAACCTTGTTATACGTTTACTATGACCACTAAATCATAAAAATTACACCCACAAAAAAAGGGCGTCCGCAGACACCCTTTTTTGCTTAACTTAACAGCCTATGACCAACCAGTAATCTCTGCCAGCGCTTCACCGATGCAAGCAAGGCTTCTAACCGTTTTCACACCGGCCGCTTCCAGCGCTGCAAACTTCTCGTCAGCAGTGCCCTTACCACCGGCAATAATGGCTCCAGCATGCCCCATACGCTTGCCTGCCGGCGCGGCAACACCCGCAATATAGGACACAACTGGCTTGCTAACATGGTCACGAATATAGGCGGCCGCCTCTTCCTCTGCCGTGCCACCAATTTCACCAATCATCACAATCGCTTCAGTTTTTGGGTCAGCTTCAAACAACGCAAGAATATCAATAAAATGCGATCCAGGAATAGGATCTCCACCAATACCGACGCAAGTTGACTGGCCGAAACCATAATCGGTGGTTTGCTTAACTGCTTCATAGGTTAACGTACCGGAGCGCGACACCACGCCCACTTTACCTGGCAGGTGAATCGACGCAGGCATAATGCCAATTTTACATTCCCCGGGTGTAATCACACCGGGGCAGTTTGGCCCCACCAGACGCACACCGAGCTGATCACACTTTTCCTTCACATACAGCATATCCAATGTTGGAATGCCTTCAGTAATACAAACAATCAGTTCAATGCCGGCATTCGCGGCTTCAAGAATAGAGTCTTTACAAAAAGCAGCTGGCACATAAAGCACCGACGCCGTCGCCCCAGTCACTTCTTTGGCTTCTTTAACACTATTAAAAACCGGCAAGCCAAGATGCGTTTGCCCGCCTTTGCCCGGCACAACACCAGCAACCACTTGAGTGCCACACGCTAATGCCTGTTCGGTGTGAAAAGAGCCCTGAGCACCGGTTAATCCCTGGCAAATCACTTTAGTATTTTTATCAATTAATATGCTCATTGAACGGCCTCCGCTGCATCTACCGCTTTCTGGGCAGACTCGGATAAACTACCCGCCGCTACCAAATTCATTCCCGCGCGTTGCTGCAGAATATCTCGTCCCTGCTCCGCGTTTGTTCCCTCAAGCCTGACCACTACCGGTACAGTCACACCCACCTCTTCAACAGCCTCAATCACCCCGTTGGCAATCAAGTCACAGCGCACGATACCGCCAAAAATATTGACCAGCACCACTTTTACATTTTCATCAGAAAGAATAATTTTCAGCGCTTCCGACACACGCTCCTTAGTCGCACCACCACCAACATCAAGAAAATTAGCCGGCTCGCCGCCATGCAGCTTAATCATGTCCATGGTTCCCATTGCCAATCCGGCACCATTCACCATACAGCCAATATTGCCATCCAGCGCGACATAATTAAGGTCCCACTTTTGGGCATGCGCTTCGCGTTCATCTTCCTGAGTGGGATCATGCCACTCTTTCAATTTTGCCTGACGATAAAGCGCGTTATCATCAACATTAATTTTGGCATCCAGACACTGCAGCTTTCCTTTCGGCGTTACTACCAGCGGATTTATTTCCAGCAATGACAAGTCACAGTCTTCAAATACTTTGGCAAGGCCCAGAAAAATTTGCGTAAACTGCTGAACCTGTTTGCCTTCAAAGCCTAATTTAAAGGCCATTTTTCTCGCCTGGTAAGGTTGTGCGCCTGTTAGCGGATCAATAATGGCCTTTAAAATTTTCTCTGGTGTCTCGGCGGCAACCTTTTCGATTTCCACGCCCCCCTCAGTGGAGGCCATAAAAACAATTCGGCGTGTAGCTCGATCAATCACTACTCCCAAATAGTATTCTTTCGCAATTTCAGTACAGGGCTCGACCAGTATTCGGTTAACCGGCTGCCCTTTTGCATCGGTTTGATAGGTCACCATGCGTTGCCCCAACCAGTCACGTGCAAAACTGGCTACATCATCCTTATTATCAACGACTTTAACACCGCCAGCTTTACCTCGTCCGCCGGCATGTACCTGAGCTTTTACGACCCACTTTTCACCACCAATTTCACCGGCAGCAGCCACTGCTTTTTTTACCGTATCCACAGCAATGCCGTGTGAAACGGGCAAACCGTATTCGCCCAGCAGCTGCTTGCTCTGGTACTCATGTAAGTTCATGTAGGAATCTCCTGATGGCCATTCTACGAATGGTTCAAATAAGCATGCCATCCCGAACAGCGGTGCAAGTCTGCCCCAAACGCAGAGCTTTGTTACGCTGTTCGATATGCCACAAGCCGGTTATTTATTTGGGATATGAATAGCCATACCGTTAACGGCCAATGCCGCTTCATGCACAGCTTCAGACAGCGTCGGATGGGCAAAAACTGTCATGGCTAAATCCTCAGCGCTGGCACCAAACTCCATGGCAATAACGCCCTGTTGAGCCAAATCACCAGCGCTTGGGCCGAAAACATGAATACCCAACACACGGTCGGTTTCTTTATGCGCCAAAATCTTTACCATGCCCGCCGTATCGTTGGCCGCCTGCGCACGGCCGATTGCAGCAAAGGGAAATGTGCCGGCATTATACTCAACCCCTTCTTCCTTAAGCTGCTCCTCTGTTTTCCCAACCCAGGCAATTTCTGGATGAGTGTAAATAACAGACGGAATTAAATCGTAATTGACCTGGGCAATTTTATCGGCGATCAGCTCGGCCACCATCACGCCCTCTTCCGAACCTTTATGTGCCAACATCGGGCCACGCACCACATCACCGATCGCCCAAATGCCCGGTACAGTGGTGCGACATTGCTCATCAACCTCGATGAATCCACGTTCATCGCATTTCAACCCTAGTGACTCGTCGAATAGATTGTCTGTATAGGGCTTGCGACCGACGGCAACAATCAACTTGTCGAAGGTCATTTCGTGATCACCTTCGCTATCGGTATAGTTAACCGCGACCTGATCACCCTGCACATCTGAACCGGTTACTCGCGTGCCCATACGAATATCCAGTTTTTGTTTCCTGAAGACCTTTAGCGCATCCTTGGCAACCTGTTGATCTACCATCGGTAAAAAGCCATCCAGCGCTTCTAAAATTGTCACTTCGGAGCCAAGTCGGCTCCACACACTACCCAATTCCAAACCGATAACACCAGCACCAATAACGCCAACTTTTTCTGGCACAGACTGAAAAGCCAACGCGCCTACGTTATCAACAATGGTATCCCCATTAATTGGCGTTGGCGGAATATCAATGGGCGCAGAACCTGTGGCAATAATCACGTTTTCTGCTTCGATTATTTCAGTTGTACCCTCATGATCAACAAACTCAACTTGCTTGGGCGCAACAACGCGACCGGTTCCCGCAAAACTGGTCACGCCGTTCGCCTTGAACAACCCCTTAATGCCGGTAGTCAGTTTTTTGATAATCAGCTCTTTACGCTTGATCATGGCGGGCACATCAATGGCTACTTCGCCGATGCTGATGCCATGAGCTTTAAGACCTTTTTGTGTCTCTTCGAATTTGTGGGAACTATCCAATAACGCCTTGGAAGGAATGCATCCCACATTCAGACAGGTACCGCCCAGCGCTGGCTTGCCGGCCGCATCAAGCCACTTATCAATACAGGCCGTCTTTAAGCCCAGCTGGGCTGCTTTGATTGCCGCTACATAACCGGCTGGGCCAGCACCGATAATAACAACGTCGAATTTTTGTGCCATGGAAAACGTCCTTAAACCTGAAGAAGAATCCTTGCCGGATCTTCGAGTAAATCTTTAATCGTTACTAGAAACTGTACCGCTTCGCGGCCGTCGATCATACGGTGATCATAGGACAAAGCAAGATACATCATAGGCAATACAACCACTTGACCATCTACTGCCATTGGCCGTTCCTGAATTTTATGCATACCCAGAATAGCGGTTTGAGGCGGGTTTAAAATAGGGGTCGACATCAATGAACCAAAAACACCACCATTGGAAATAGTAAAGGTGCCGCCCGTCATGTCTTCAATCGCAAGTTTGCCCTCACGCGCCTTCAAGCCATAGTCATTAATGCTCGACTCAATCTCCGCCAAGCCCATATTTTCAGCGTTGCGTAATACCGGCACAACTAAGCCTCGCTCGGTACTAACCGCAACACCAATATCCTGATAACCGTGATAAACAATATCGTTGCCATCAATAGAAGCGTTAACACCGGGAAAACGTTTAAGTGCTTCCGTCGCTGCCTTAACAAAGAACGACATAAAACCCAGTTTGACACCGTCGTGCTGCTTGGCGAACTCCTCTTTATAACGAGATCGCAGCTCCATAATGGGCTGCATGTTAACTTCATTGTAAGTAGTTAACATGGCCGCATTGTGTTGCGCGTCCACTAATCGTTTAGCAATCGTGCTCCGTAGACGGGTCATTGCAACACGCTTTTCCGGTCGATCACTGGTTAAAGAGGTATTCAATGCGGCTGCAGGCGCAGGCGGTGTATGGCTAACCGAAGACGCAACCGGCGCCGCAACCGGCTTAGGCTCATATTCGGTCTTCATGTGGTTAACCACGTCCTCCTTGGTAATACGCCCGCCTTTACCTGTTGCTTTTATAGCGGCGGCGTCCAGTGCATTTTCTTCGATAAGCTTACGAGCTGCCGGGCTTGCGAACCCTTCAATCGACACCTCACCGTCAACCTCTGTATCAGCCGATATTTGTTCGGCTTCTGACGAGGCGTCATCAGTGTTCTTTTCGCTGTCAGCAACAGGTACATCACCAGTGACAAACTCAGCAATAATTTCACCACTCAGCACTGTATCGCCTTCTTCTTTTAATACTTTGGCAATTGTCCCGCTGCTGGGTGCAACAACCTCAAGAACAACTTTATCAGTTTCGATATCAACGATAAGTTCATCGCGCTGCACAGGCTCACCCGGTTTTTTATACCAAGTAGCCACTGAACCCTCGGCAACCGACTCGGGAAAGCTGGGCGCTTTAATTTCTATGGTCATGATTTATCCCTATAAATTAATCGCATCATGAATTACCTTAGCCTGCTGCTCCTGGTGCAGCCCCATATATCCCGCAGCAGGCGCAGCCGATGCTTCGCGGGATACTTGGCTCAAAGTAATGTAATTTTTATGACGGGCAATAGTACGGCGCATGTGATGTTGGCTGCTATACCAAACCCCCTGGTTCAGTGGCTCTTCCTGTACCC
The DNA here is from genome assembly GCA_001593685.1 of Gammaproteobacteria bacterium F7. Taxonomy (GTDB): domain Bacteria; phylum Pseudomonadota; class Gammaproteobacteria; order Pseudomonadales; family IMCC2047; genus IMCC2047. The sequence continues at coordinate 53,327 of LUKI01000004.1, read as the reverse complement.
AGGTCAGCTCCCTGATTTGGGTATACTGGGAAAGTACCGAAAATAGCTCCTCTTCGGGAAAAGGATATAACTGCTCTAGACGAATAATAGCTAAGTCATCACGCTCATCTTCGCGACGCGCATTGAGCAAGTCATAATAGATCTTACCGCTACACATTATGATCCGGCGCACAGCGCTGCTTTCCAGCTCGTCCACTTCGTCCAATACGGGATTGAAAGTACCCTCAGCCAACTCTTCGATAGGCGAAATAACATGCTTGTGTCGCAACAGGCTTTTAGCTGTCATCACAATTAACGGTTTTCGTAACGGACGAATCATTTGCCGCCGCAACATATGGAAAACCTGTTTCGGTGTGGTCGGAATACACACCTGAATATTTTGCTCCGCGCACAGCTGCATAAAGCGCTCGAGGCGTGCTGAAGAGTGCTCAGGCCCCTGCCCTTCATAACCATGGGGCAGTAATAATGTGAGCCCCGACAGACGACTCCATTTATGCTCGCCACTGGTTATAAACTGATCAATTACCACCTGCGCATTATTGGCAAAATCGCCAAATTGCGCCTCCCAAATCACCATCGCCCTGGGATTGGTGCTGGAGTAGCCATACTCAAATCCCAGCACAGCCATTTCTGACAGCAGGGAATCATAAAGATCAAAGTCGGGCTGGTTTTCATTAATATGCTGCAACGGGATATAACGCTCACCGTCAGTCTGCGAGTACAGGGCAGCATGGCGGTGAGAAAAGGTTCCTCGCCCAACATCCTGTCCAGTAAGCCGCACCGAGTAGCCAGCATTAAGCAACGAGGCATAAGCCAGCGCTTCGGCGCAACCCCAGTCGACGGGAATCTCACCTTCAATCATTTGCTGACGATCAGTATAGATTTTGTTTACCTGGCGTTGCAGACTAAACCCTTCTGGCACCGTAGTAATAGCACGCCCCAAGGCCTTCAGCCGATCAATACCAATCCGCGTATCAAAGGTGTTACGCCACTTATTATTCAGGTAAGGCGTCCAATCCACAAACATCGAAAAATCAGGTTCTCGCTGCCAGCGGAAATGCTTATGTCCACCCTCGTCCAAGGCTGCACGGTAATCATTGATCATGCTCTGGCTGGTTTGCTCCGTAACAACTCCCTCAGCAATTAACTTAGCCGCATACAGCTCGCGAGTAGTCTCCAGTTTTTTAATGCGCTGATACATCATGGGTTGAGTCGCGGAAGGCTCATCGGCCTCATTATGCCCACGACGGCGGTAGCTCACTAAATCAATGACCACGTCACGCTTGAATTCATTGCGGTAGTCCATCGCCAGCTGCGTCACAAAAAGTACGGCCTCCGGATCATCACCATTAACATGCAGAATCGGCGCTTCAATCATCTTCGCTACATCAGTACAGTATTCCGTCGAGCGCGTATCACGAGGATCACTGGTGGTAAATCCAACCTGATTATTAATAATGATGTGGATGGTGCCGCCTGTATGGAAGCCCCGCGTCTGTGACATCTGGAACGTTTCCATCACCACACCCTGGCCGGCAAACGCCGAATCGCCATGGATAATAATGGGCACGACACGGTGTTTCTCTTCATCAACACGGCGATCCTGGCGCGCTCGTACAGAGCCTTCAACCACCGGCGAAACGATTTCCAGGTGTGACGGATTGAAAGATAACGCCAGGTGCACATCTCCGTGCGGAGTAATCCAGTTTGATGAAAAGCCCTGATGGTATTTCACATCACCAGATCCATAATCAATCGAATTTTTACCTTCAAACTCATCGAATAATTCAGAAGGTTTTTTACCAAGTATATTCACCAGCACATTGAGACGGCCACGGTGGGCCATGCCGATCACCATTTCCTGGGCACCATAGGCCGCGCCACGGTTAATCAGCTCTTCAATCATCGGGATCAGGCTTTCACCACCCTCCAATCCAAAACGCTTGGTGCCGGGATAACGCGAGCCGAGGTACTTTTCTAAGCCCTCAGCACTGGTGAGTGACTGAAGGATCTGGCGTTTGACCTCATGACTATAATCGGGGTGGGCCTGTACCGGCTCCACACGTTGCTGAAACCACACTTTTACCTTCGAATCCACAATATGCATAAATTCGAAACCAATCGAGCTGCAGTAGGTTTTTTGCAGCCCACTCAGTATGTCATTCAGCGGCGCTTTAGCTGGACCTAATAGCAGTGTACCTAACCTAAATACCGTGCCTAAATCAGCCTCTTCTAAACCGTGATAGGCCAACGCCAGATCGGGAACGGTTTCACGTTCAAGTAAATTTAGCGGATCAAGTTGTGCATGCTGATGACCACGAGTACGGTAACTGACAATCATGCGCTGCACGCACATTTGTTTCTTTTCGTGCGCTACATCAACCGCATCAACGATTTGATAACTACCACTTCTCTGCTGCGCAATAGTCTTAAACTGCGTTTCGATATCGGAATAAGCAATCTCAATCGCTGGCTCGCCATTAACTTTCGGTAAACTATCAAAATAATCTCGCCACTCGGCGGAGATGGTTTCTGGATCACGAAGATAGGCTTCGTAAATCTGCTCTACATAGGTAAGGTTACTGCCCTGCAAATGAGCGGTTTGCCACATCTGCTCCATCTTACTTTGCTGCTCCATCTTACTTTGCTGCACTGCTAATCCTGTTTCGTATGATAGGGGTTGTCGAGACGGTTAAAGCTTGCTGCTGTTTAAACAATATAGACTGTTATCTTGAAGCTTAACAACCTCGTCGGCCTTATAACACCTACAATTTAACGAAGTCGGGCAATTACCGGTATTATCCTTTAGTCCCAGAGACTAATAAGTGCCGCCAATGATTTCAGGCATAAAAAAAGCGGCTAGATCGATGACTCAACCTAGCCGCTTTACACTTGCTTATTGCGTTACCAATTAGGTAGCACGTCTGATCAGCATCTCGCGAATATGACCAATGGCACGCGTCGGGTTCAACCCCTTAGGACAAACACTTACGCAGTTCATGATACCACGGCAGCGGAATACGCTGAACGGATCATCAAGATTGGCCAGACGATCAGCAGTGGCTGTATCACGGCTATCCGCCAGGAAGCGGTAAGCTTGCAACAGTCCTGCTGGGCCGATGAAGCGATCTGGATTCCACCAGAAAGAAGGACACGATGTTGAACAACAGGCACAAAGAATACACTCGTACAGGCCATCCAGCTTTTCACGATCTTCCGGTGATTGCAGACGCTCAATAGCAGGCGCCGGGTTGTTGTTAATGAGGAAAGGCTTAACCTTCTCATACTGCTTGTAGAAGATAGACATATCAACCACAAGGTCACGAACCACAGGCAAACCAGGCAGCGGACGCAGAACCAGTTTGTTGTTTTTAACAGTTTCCGACAGTGCGGTAATACAGGCCAGGCCATTTTTACCGTTCATGTTCATACCATCGGAACCACATACGCCTTCACGGCAGGAACGACGATAGGCAATTGATGGATCCTGTGCCTTCAGTAATTCCAGCACATCCAGCACCATCAGGTCCTTGCCACCGGTGTCAAGCTGAACGTCCTGCATGTACGGCGCTTTGTCGGTTTCAGGATTATAGCGATAAAGACTAACTGTAAGCATGATGTGTCTTCCGATTAGTAAGTACGTTCTTTAGGCTCAAAGGTGTCAACGGTCTTAGGCGAGAAGTTAACGTCACGCTTAGATACTCGTTTTTCACCCGGCGTATAGAAGGAGTGGCACAACCAGTTCTCATCATCACGAGACTCATAGTCGTCACGTGCGTGAGCACCACGGCTTTCTTTACGCTCTTCCGCAGTAATCGCCGTTGCTTCAGCCACTTCAAACAGGTTCTGTAATTCCAGCGCTTCAATACGGTTAGTATTGTAGGCACCAGATTTATCAACCAGCTCAATGTTTTCCATACGGCCACGCAGATCAGCCAGCTTCTTGATACCTTCCTGCATAAAGTCACCGCGACGGAATACGCCGAAGTGGTTCTGCATGATGCTTTGCAGCTCAGTACGCAGTTGAGCAGCGCTTTCGCCACCAGTAGAAGTATTTAGCTTGTTCAGACGCGCCATGGATGCCTCATGATCAGACTCTGTTGCATCACGGTAATCAACACCTTCACGCAGCTGCTTCTCAATGAACAGACCCGACGCACGACCGAATACCACCAAATCAAGCAGAGAGTTACCACCCAGTCGGTTTGCACCATGTACAGATACACAGGCAACTTCACCACAGGCAAACAAACCAGGGATGACTTGGTCGTTACCGTTAGCGTCCTGAGTAATCGCCTGACCATTAATATTTGTGGCGATACCGCCCATCATGTAGTGACAGGTCGGAACAACCGGCACTGGCGCAGTCACAGGGTCAACATGTGCGAAGGTACGTGACAATTCACAAATACCCGGCAGACGGCTTTCCAGCACTTCTTCACCGAGGTGATCCAGTTTCAGGTGTACGTGGTCGCCATTAGGCCCACAACCACGACCTTCCAGAATTTCTTTAACCATGGAACGAGCCACAACGTCACGTCCAGCTAGGTCTTTCGCGTTAGGCGCATAACGCTCCATGAAGCGTTCGCCATCTTTGTTGATCAGGTATCCACCTTCTCCACGACAACCTTCAGTAACCAGTACACCTGCACCGTGAATACCGGTTGGGTGGAACTGCCACATTTCGATGTCCTGCACGCCGATACCCGCACGCAGCGCCATACCAACACCGTCACCCGTATTGATGTGGGCGTTTGTTGTAGAGGCGAACATACGACCTGCACCACCCGTAGCGAATACAGTTGCTTTCGCTTTCACGTAAACAGTTTCGCCGGTTTCCATGCAGATGGCGTTAACACCAACCACCGCACCGTCCTGGTTCTTAACCAGGTCCGTAGCGAACCACTCGTTCAAAAATACCGCTTCATTTTTCAGGTTACCCTGATACAGAGCGTGTAACAGTGCGTGACCAGTACGGTCAGCAGCAGCACAGGTACGAGCCGCCTGACCACCTTTACCGTAGTCTTTAGACTGTCCACCGAAAGGACGCTGGTAAATACGGCCTTCTTCAGTACGGGAGAATGGCAGCCCCATGTGCTCCAGTTCGAATACTGCTTCAGGGCCAACACTACACATGTACTCGATCGCGTCTTGGTCACCAATGTAATCGGCACCCTTTACGGTGTCATACATGTGCCAGCGCCAATCATCATTCGGATCGTTACTCGCGATCGCACAGGTAATACCACCCTGCGCCGAAACCGTGTGAGAACGAGTTGGAAAAACTTTTGTGATTACAGCTGTTTTATAACCCGACTGGGCCAACTGTAGAGCGGCGCGCATACCAGCACCACCACCACCGATGATCACGGCATCGTAATTCAGTGTTCTGATATTCGCCATTATTTAACACTCCACAAAATATCAATACCCCAGATCAGGTAAACAAACAGCACGACCGCACACACACACAGAAACAGGAAACGAACTTTTGTCGCAGCCTTGCCAAAAGACATCGGTGTCAGGTAATCAGTAGCGATTGTCCAGATACCAATCCAGGCATGAGCAATCATAGATAACAGCGCTAACAGACTGAAAATACGCATGGCTGTGCAAGAGAAAAGCTCAGTCCAATCTGCGTAACTCATATCCGGTGAGCAAATAACCCAGGCTGCCAGGAAAACGGTATAAGCGCCAAGAATAACGGCGCTAACACGTTGAACAACCCAGTCAGACAGGCCGCTACGGCCAAAGCTGGTGACTTGAGTTACCATACGAGAACCCCCAACAAAATAATAAGTACTGCAGATACAATCAGCACCAAGGTGGCACCAGTGCGAGCACCCTGAAGCGTCTCACCGATTCCCATGTCCATCAGCAGGTGCTTACAGCCAGCCACCAAGTGATAAGCCAAGGCTGCTAAAGTACCCCAAAGGAGCAGCTTGACAAAGGTACCATCCAAACATTCCTGAACCGCAGCAAATCCCTCTTCTGACGCAAGCGTTTTATCCAGCACATACATCAACAGCGCAATACCTACAAAAACGATAATGCCTGAAACACGGTGCAGAATAGAAGCGATTGCAGGGAGCGGTTGTTTAATCGTAAAAAGATCCAAATTGACCGGTCTTTTATTGTTCACCTTAATTACCCTACGTAAATTAACGGAAGCTAGCTGCCTGACGAATTTTATATTTCTTATCCAGCAGCCACGGCGGGGAGACTATAACTTACCCCCCTCTATAAACTCGAATTGATTCTTTCTATAAAGAATATTCATCATGCTTATAGAAGGATCACCTCCCGCAAGCGGCCTATCATACTACCCCGCACCTTTGAATTAAACTGATAATTAGCTGACATAGCTCAGGATTCGGGCACTAATACCCCCACTAAATTTGACAAAATTTTTTTGCCTTATATAGTGGTCGACCTCCGCGTTAGAGAAGCGAACCAAACAGCGCAAAAAGCAGCCAGCCACATCACTCAGATCCGGCTCAGCTTTAGCTAACCAACGCATCACTAAAGTTTTGATTTTTAAAGAGAGTAACGCCCATGACTGATAAGAAAGCGTATCTGAGCATTGACGGCCTGGATGAAAAAATTGAACTGAAAATTTCCTCCGGCACAATTGGCCCGGATGTTATCGACGTAAGCCCACTGAGCGCTAACGGCTATTTCACCTACGATCCTGGCTTTGTTTCCACCGCTGCGTGCGAATCAGGCATCACCTACATTGATGGCGGCAAAGGTGTTCTCTTACACCGCGGCTACCCAATTGAACAGCTAGCAGACAAATCCGACTACCTGGAGCTATGCTACCTGCTGTTCTACGGCAAACTACCAACCGCCGAAGAAAAAGCCGAGTACGTTGAAACTATCCAGCGCCACACTATGGTACACGAGCAAGTTAGCCACTTCTTCAACGGTTTCCGCCGCGATGCTCACCCAATGGCTATTATGTGCGGCGTTGTTGGTGCGATGGCGTCTTTCTACCACGAAAACACTGATCTGACCTGCCCAGAAGACCGCGCAACAACTGCTGCTCGCCTGGTTGCTAAAATCCCAACGCTGGCAGCCATGTGCTACAAGTACTCAAAAGGTCAGCCTTTTGTATTCCCAAATAACGACCTAGACTACGCCAGCAACTTCCTGAACATGATGTTCAGCACACCTTGCAGCGACTACGAAGTAAATCCGGTTTTTGCTAAAGCAATGGATCGCATTTTCATGCTCCACGCTGACCACGAGCAAAACGCCTCTACATCTACAGTACGTCTGGCCGGCTCCTCTGGTGCCAACCCATACGCCTGTATTGCTGCTGGCATCACTGCTCTATGGGGCCCTGCTCATGGCGGCGCTAACGAAGCCTGCCTGAACATGCTTGAAGAAATTGGCGACGAGTCTCGTGTTGACGAGTTCGTGGCTCGCGCTAAAGACAAAAACGACCCATTCCGCCTGATGGGCTTCGGTCACCGCGTTTACAAAAACCGCGACCCTCGCGCCACCGTTATGCAGAAAACCTGTGACGAAGTACTTGCACAGCTAGGCCGTAGCGACGATCCACTGTTCAAAGTTGCTCGCAAACTGGAAAAAGCCGCTCTGGAAGACGAGTACTTCATTGAGAAGAAACTCTACCCTAACGTAGACTTCTACTCTGGTATCGTACTACGCGCCCTGGGCATCCCAACCAGCATGTTCACGGTTATCTTTGCGGTATCCCGCACCATTGGCTGGATCAGCCACTGGAACGAAATGGTTAGCGAACCTCACCGTATTGGTCGCCCACGCCAGCTTTACACTGGCTCTGCAGAACGCGACCTGCCATAAAGCGCAACCCGCTTTAAACAACGAAAAGGCCAGCAATTGCTGGCCTTTTTTATGCCCAAGAGAAACAACAAGCCTCAACATATCGCATGCAACTTTCCCAAAACAACCATTGTCCAAGTTAACGATTTACCGTCACATTTCACCTGTTACGCCTGGAGGATAGACATGGGTAAAAGCGATTTTGAACGCAAAGCCAAAGATCAACTGGACGAAATGAAAGAGGAAATAGACAGACTGAAAAAGAAAGCGGAACAGGTCGGCTCAGAGGCACAATCAGAAATTGAAAAACAACTGGGAACGTTAAAAACCAAACAGCTGGAAGCGAAACAAAAGCTCAGCGAACTCCAGCAGAAAAGCGGCGACGCCTGGGAAGACCTAAGAATTGGTGTCGATATCGCCTGGAAAGACCTGAAAGAAGCGATAGACTCAGCTACCGAGCGCTTTAAGTAAAAGCCGCCAGCGCACTTAAGCATAACAAACAACAAAAAAGGCCAGCAATTGCCGGCCTTTTTTGTTGTTTCATCAGATAACGCTTAGAAGAATTCGACGTAACGCTCCAGCTCCCACTCGGAAACCTGCTGCATATACTCAACCCACTCAGCACGCTTGATTTCAACAAACTCGTCAATTACCGGCCCCATTTGCTCACGCAGTAGCGTATCAGCTTCCAGCGCATCAACAGCCAGACTAAGGTTCTGAGGTAAAATTGAAACCCCGGATTCTCTAACCTCATCCAGCGTTTGACTGTAATGGTTTACGTTTTGCGGCTCACCAGGATCAAGATCACGATCAATACCATCAAGACCCGCCGCGATTAAGCCTGCAGTCACCAGATACGGATTACAACCGCCATCCGGCAAACGATACTCAATACGCCCATAGGGTATGCGCAGCATCGAAGAACGATTGTTATCGCCCCAGGAGGCGTAGGCTGGTGCATAAGTCGCACCGGATGCGGAACTGCCAACCGTTAATCGCTTGTAAGAGTTAATTGTTGGCGCTGACAGAGCACAAAGTGCATCAGCATGCTCAATCACACCTGCAATAAACTGCTTGGCAAGCTTGGAAAGCCCCATTCCTTCAGGGTCGCTATCATCCTGAAACAGGTTACGCTCACCGTCCGACATCGAACAGTGGTAGTGCATACCTGAACCCGGCTTACCAGCAAAAGGCTTAGGCATAAATGAACCAATCATACCGTGTGCATTGGCAATTTCGGCAACAGCCATACGCACCAGCACCATGGTGTCAGCTGACTTGAGCGCATCACTGTAGGTGTAATTAATCTCAAACTCACCATTACCATCTTCGTGATCCACCTGATAAACATCAAGACCGGCAACTTTCAGCGACGAGGTAAGCTCTTTGAGGAAGTGCAGCTGACGTGACAACCCCTTGTAATCGTAACAGGGCTTGGTAAGGCGATCACTGGCATCGGCTGGCACAATTTTCCCATTCTCATCGCGATCAAAAAGGAAAAACTCAGGCTCAAGACCTGTGTTAAAGGTCCAACCACGCTCCTTAAGGCGGTTGATCTGCTTCAATAAAACCGCGCGTGATTCGTACTCATAGGGTTTGCCATGCACATGTCCAACACAAACTATACGTGCAAAGCCAGGCTGCCAAGGTAGCAGTGCAAGACTACTAAGATCCCCTCGCGCCATAAAATCAGGGTCGTGTGGCTCCTGACCCAGGCCATTTGTAGCAAAGCCGGCAAACCCGGCACCAGTTTCTACAATTGTTTTCAAATTCTCCGCTGGCACCATTTTGGTTTTAGCTACACCGTGGATATCCACGAACTGTGCCATCAGATATTCAACATTGTTTGTTTCTAGAAACTGCTTTGCCTGTTCAAAATCGGCCTTGTCATAAGACATAAAATCTCCCGTTAATTAATTTTATAAAACTCGCTCAAAAACCCGATAAATTAAATCTGTCTTTGTTTGGTTTGGGCGCATTATACACACCTAAATAAAAATTGCACCCAGATATAAAAAACAGCAAAATAAAGCACCAATAAACCCACCACAACTTTATTTTTATAAAAAAAATAATCAGCCAAATCCACCCTGACAATACCCCCTTAATCACCTCTTTCATATCTAATCCTGAAGCGTTCAAACGGTCAGCTATAACGGTTGCTCGCGGGCCTTTCAGCCAGTTATAAGCTGTCTTCTTTAAAACCACTTTCAGAGCCTCGTTTGTCGCGCAGTTAACAGCATATTCTCCAGCTCAAATGCGTACATTTTGTTACATATAAAAATTTTGACCATTTACTTGCATAGACACATCGCAAAACCTTTAAAACACTTAAATAAAAACAACTAAATCATTGAATTTAAATCAATAAATAAAAACAAAATGTAAACCATCCCCAACCTAAGGCACATCCATATTGCGACAATGTAACGCCATCTTGAAATTCAAATAGAGCCCTCTTTCTCTTTAATACCCGAGCGATATACTCACTCTAAATACCGCTACACCACCAACTAAAAGAAGGCAGCTAATGAAAAAATCAGAGCTGGAACTGGAGCCTATCGAGGCTGCCAGTTATTCAGTAACAAGAGACTCGATTTTGAACGCTGGTCACATTGGAATAGAAAAGCGTATAAACACACGCAGACAGACTGCTGACCGCCGGGAAATGATTCGTTTTGGCCCCAATGAAAAAGATCGTCGCAGTGGCGAGGACCGGCGCAAAAGCACCCAGAAATGGCAATTCAGACTGTAACCGATAAAACCTTCAGCCAACAAAAAAGGCCTGCAAAAGCAGGCCTTTTTATTTAATAACGTTATTAAACAGTTTTACACAGTCATAAAGTTAGTTGCTGGTAATCCCCCAGGTCAGCCAATAACTGACTTTTCTCAGCGCTACTAATAACCGCCACACTCGCCTTCTCAGGTTGCAAGTAGCGCTCAACAACAGGCCCAAAGTCCTCAAGCTTTACTGCCAGTACTCGCCGACGGAAACCTGCACGCTGCTCAGGGGTGCGACCAAACAGATTATTATGGAAGGCCTGTTTTGCCTCTCCCGCGGGCGAGGCTGGCTTATCAATACTACTCACCACTCCAAGAATCGCTTCCTCAAGGGCTTGCTCGCTATGCTCAGTTTCCAGCAACCAGCGTAACGACGCATCAAAATCGTCCAGCGTGTCCTGACAGCGCGGATCACGGTACGAATAGAATCGAAATGCCGCACAGCTGGAATCGTGACTGGCGCCGCCACCGTAAGCACCACCCTGCTCACGAATAACACGGTGCAGATAACCATTTTTCAAAAACTCGCCCAGTACCGTTAACGTGGCTGAGTCAGCATGCTCAACCGGCACGGTTGGGTACGCCTTCGCACAGAAATTGACCTGTGTATTAGTAATCCACAGCTGCTTCACCTGCGTTCTGATTTCAGGCAAGCTAAACACACTACCCTTGGAGCCTTCTACAGGTTCATCCTCCCACTGAGCAGAAAAAGCCTGTACATACTGCACTTTATGCTCCGCCTCTCCAATTAACAGCACTTGCGAAGGTGCCGCCATAATAAGTCTATGGAGCTTTTTCATCTTATCAAGCAGAGTCGTGATCGCTTGATTAGCGTCCTCACCTTTCAGGCTATCATCCAGTTTTTTGAGATTACTAATACCTTGCAGCCCCGTCAGGCGATGTGTCATCGCTGCGGCAGGGCTCATACCGCCACAGGCAGCCTGCATGGCTAATCCGTGGCCATTTCCGGTCACACTTTGTTCGGCTGCAGCGCGTCGCTGAGCGATCAAATCACGAATACGGTCAACCTCGTCAAAACGGACATTATGCAGGGTTTCATAAACCAGCTCACAAAGCGCACCAAAGTTTCTAGACAGCGATTTTGCAGACAGAGAAAGATAGCCTTTAACCTGCTGCTCATTATCAACCGCACCACGCACACTGGTCGACGCATGAATACTGCCAGCAACCTGCGATTGCCAGGCCTGGACATCCAGATAATCGCGATCACCAATACCTAGCTCAGTCAGACAACTGGTGTAATAAGGAAGAATATCTAACAGCTCTGGTTCCAAATCAGGCAAATCAATCACCACCTGTTGGTAAGCCAAACCGTTAGTGCCCTGAACAAAATAATGACAGGGCATAGCTTTCAGCTCAACAATCTCGCCCGATGCAATAGCCATTTCCAAAGGCACGTCTTCAATACCGACCTTAGGCAAAATATCAACGTCATCAACCTGTTCCTGCCGTTCGGCGAGCGCCTTGGTTAAATCAATAATTTGCTGCTTTTCGCTCGCATTCAAGCCAGCCTTCATCTTTGCCAAACGCTGCGCTTCAGCAGCTGTTTTGCGCTGATCTAGCTCGGCATCGGGCAATAAACTTAACCGCACTCGGTGCATATTATTCAACAGTTGCCGTGTCAGACCTTTAATATAATCAGGATCCTGAATCGACTCCCGCAGTTGTTCCAATACCGGATCAAGGTTCATCGTCGCAATGGCGTCACCACGATGAACTGCGGCCGACAAACCGGACAGTATCAACCCCAAACCATAAGGCATTCCGTCACCACGTACTTCACGCTGAGTTAACTCCAGCTGATGCAATACGGCCTCGACCCGCGCCAGCTCAATGCCCTGCTCCGCCACCTGCTGTAAAGTGCCAAGCACCAGCTGTTCGAATGCCTCAGCATTTGCAGCGGTACTACCCTCCAGGCCACACATAAAGCACATTTCACGATTCGAGTCCTCAAGCCCGCAAAGGGGCGATGGCGAACTCCCTAAATCAGAAGTTTCCAGCGCTAACCGCAAAGGAGAAGAGCTATCACTGAGCAGCACATTAGACAACAAGTGTGCTTCCAACTGGGCATGTAAATCCGAACTTTCCCCCAACAACCAAGCCAGCACGTGATGTACTTTATGGTCATCATTTTTTTCAGCCGAATAATACTCCTGAACCGCAACAGGTGCGTGGTAGCGCTTCTCATCGGGCACATCGATTGTTACATCCAGGCGCTCAAAACGCTGTAGCGCCTGCTCATGGAAACGCTTCTGCAGTTCATTGGCAGGCATATCACCAAAGGTCATAAAAATTGCATTTGAAGGGTGATAATGGGTGCGATAAAACGCCAGTAACTGCTCGTAAGTCAGGTTGGGGATATCTTCAGGCTCACCACCACTATTGAAATGATAAGTGGTTTCTGGGTACAGGTATTTGGTCACTGTCTGCCAAAGCGTCGAGATTGTAGAGCTCATGGCCCCTTTCATCTCATTAAAAACGACCCCCTTAAAAACTAGCTCCGAATCTGGATTTTCAGGTTCAGCAAACTCAACACGGTGTCCCTCCTGCGCAAAATCAAGCGGATCAAGGCGAGAGAAAAAGACAGCGTCTAAATAGACATCTAAAAGATTACTGAAATCCTTTTTGTTCTGGCTGGCAAAGGGGTAAGCCGTCCAGTCTGAGCTGGTAAAAGCATTCATAAACGTATTTAACGAACGCCGTAACATCATAAAAAAGGGATCACGTACCGGGTATTTTTCACTGCCACACAGAGCCGTATGCTCAAGGATATGAGCGACGCCACAGGAATCCGTTGGTACCGTACGTAACGCCACTAAAAACACATTTTCAGGGCTATCACTGGCCAAGTGATAATGCATAGCTCCGGTTTCACGATGCTCAAATTCCTGCACCTCCAGGTTCAGGGATTCAATAAACTGGCTACGCAACCAGCGAAAAGAATCGTGCGCGTTAGTGGTAGAAGACTCGCTACGGCTCAACATAAACTCTCCAGACGGAATAAAAATACAAACTAATAAATGACGTTAGGGTTAGTTACAACCACAGGAACCGCCACCACAGCCGCCCTCTTTCTCTGCTGACTCAGCGGGTTGCCAGCCCTTTACTTCGCCAACTTGAGCTGCATCAACCGCTTGCGCAGCCTGTGACTGCTGTACAGCATTTTCTTCTCGCTCTTCAAAACTTAGCGCCAAAGAATTAATGCTATAGCGCAAACCGCTTGGTGCCGGACCATCTTCAAACAGGTGTCCAAGATGCGCATCGCAGCAGTTACAAATAACCGCAATACCTTGCTCAGGGTGATTTTCATCAGCTTCTTCACGCACAGCGTTCGGACTGGCAGGGATAAAAAAACTCGGCCAGCCGGTTTTAATCTCAATTTTACAACTGGAATCAAATAACGGCTCGTTACAGCAAACACAGCTATAAAGTCCCGCCTTTTCAGACAACGCAAACTCGTTACTGTAAGGTGGCTCAGTCATTTTTCTACGCGTCACCATAAACTGCTTATGATCAAGCAGCTGCTGCCACTCAGCATCGGTTTTAATCATTTTTTTCATAGGTTACTCCACAAAAACAGGGTTCAGACTATATCAGGTCAACAAACCAATTTCTCAATGAATATCATTCAATTAATACACTTAAAATGCATAACCTTTAATGACTTCTGCTCATCCTGATCAACAAAAGCAGCCGGGTTTGGCAAACGCTGCTGAAAACGCAGGTTCGGGCAGTTCTCTGCAAATAACTCGAGCAGATATTCTGGTGGCTGATCTGGGTCATTCAAACAGGCTAACACATCCGCATGCTTTGCCAACAAACCGGTTAGCTGCTTCACCACGCGAACATAATCCTTTGCTAAGACAAAACTGCCCTTTTGATAGGATGGCGGGTCAATGATGACCAAATCAAAGGGCGACATACGTTTCAATTTACCCCAGGATTTAAAAATATCGTGCCCCAGAAATGTCACTCGGCTTAAATCATGCTCATTTAAACGGTGACTATCACGTCCTCGACTCAGCGAAACACGGCTTAAGTCAATATTCACCACTGAATCAGCGCCCCCGGCCAAGGCTGCAACTGAAAAAGCACAGGTATAAGAAAATAAGTTCAGTACGCGCTTTTTTTCCGCATGGCCTTGCACCCACTGCCGAGCCTTGGCCATATCCAGAAACAGCCCTGAGTGCATGCCCGCTTTAAAATCCAGCTGATAATAAAGTCCCTGCTCACAAATACCAAAACGCGTTACCTCAGGGCCATAAACCGTTTCAAAGACCGCTGGCTTTTGATAACGTCGTTGTAACACCACTGACTCCATATCGCTTGGAGCGGCAGCTATTAATGCCTCGATAAGCGCCTTTTCCCAAGTTGCCGGCTGTTCTTTATAGAGCGTCACTAATAGCACCGGACAGAGCCAATCCAGGTTCAAAAACTCATAACCAACCTGTAATCCGCCACGACCATGAAACAGTCTTTGCGGCTCATTACTGGATATTTTTAGTGCGGGTAAAAAACTAAAATCTAGCTTCAAAATTTTCCTTAAAAACAAAAAAATCAATAAGTTAAAAATAATTTTTAAATTTAAAAATCAGGTTTTGTCACAAATTCTTAATTTGCATTGCATGGTTTCTGGGATTAACTTTATAGGTATAGCGTTCTGGAGCAGAACAATGACGACACAAAAAGGCAACAGCGAGCAAAACATGCAAAACGATTCTACAGTTGATTTTCACGGCGCAGCAATTATTGACAATGAGGGACGAGAAGTACCCATTACAGAGGAAATGGTCAAACAGGCCTGCGAAGAACTGGAAGAAAAACGACAAAAACAGTAGGTCTTATTTCGCACAAAGAAATTGGGAAATAAGCCTATCAATTAACACTTAAAACCAAAGTCGCTTAATAGCGACTTTAGTTTTTTTTGCGAACCGTTTAAAAGAATCCCCGTTACTCCCAATTCACGCCGCTCCGAGTAGTTTTTCCTCAACTCATCAAAAGAACCTGCTAAATCGTTATTTTCAGCCACCATTACTTGCCTAAATGCTCTGTCATCACGGCGCACATCATAGCACTTCAATACTAGATCAAAAGCAGCCAGCATCGCATTTTGACCGTCTAAAACGGTCCCATCCAGCTTATCCACCATCGGCGCCAAAGTACACACATCAACACTTTCAACAAGCTGAAAAGTCCGACATAACGCTTTGTAAACCATCCGCGTACCATGGATTTTCCCATCCAGGCTATAGCCAGCAATATGCGGGGTTGCCAAGGTCACCTTCGATAATAACGGCAAACTAACCTCCGGCTCGCCCTCCCAAACATCCAGCACTGCAGTAATATCAGACCGCTCCTCTAACACCTTCATAAGAGCCGCATTATCCACAACAGAACCCCGCGAAGAGTTGATCAAAATACTGCCTGCTTTTAATTTCAGCAAATTATCGCGACTGAATAGATGATAGGTCGGATGGCTACCCGTTTTTGTTAATGGGGTATGCAAGCTAATGATATCGGCCTGCTCAATCAGCTCATCGAGATGAACAAGCCCGGGGATATTCTGATCGTCGTGCAGAGGATCAGCGCATACACAGCGCATACCGATGGCTTCCAAACGAGCTTTAAGGCGACTCCCCACATTACCGACACCGACAATGCCAACACAACGTGAAGCTAAATCAAAACATTGCTGCCTTGCCAGCACAACCAAAACACTCAGCACATAATCAACAACAGCATTTGCATTGCATCCAGGTGCCGCACTGAATGCAATGTTATGGTCTTTTAAATAAGTTAAATCAATATGATCGGTACCAATGGTACAGGTGCCAACAAACTTAACTTGAGAGCCTGCCAACAGACTTTTATCAACTCTTGTCACCGAGCGCACCAACAACACATCGGCATCCTTCACCTGATCAGCAGTAATCGAACGGCCAGCATAGGTTCGCACGTCACCTAAGCCAGCAAACACTTCATTAATTAAAGGAATATTTTCATCGGCAACAATTTTCACATCCAAATACCTGGTATTTAAATTATCTAGCTTGAACTGAGTTTTGTTATCAATAAACAACTTATGTCAAAAATATGCCTTCATGGTGATAAATCGTCCACATTTTTTACAGCATCGAGAGGAGTGGCGTTTTAAAAAAACGCTAACCGTATGAATTAAAATAAAAAATAAAAACTGGCGTAGTTAATGCTATTTAAAATATGACTAGTCGTTAATGAGAAACAGTTATTGAGTTACCGTTAACGAAGATAACAAGATCTACCTTAAATCTCCTCGTTCGGCCAATTGACCTCCCCAGTTGATTGGCCGCTTTATATCAGACAAAAAAAAGCCCGCTCATTGCTGAGCGGGCTTTTTGTATGGCGTCCCCTAGGGGGTTCGAACCCCTGTTACCGCCGTGAAAGGGCGGTGTCCTAGGCCTCTAGACGAAGGGGACAAAACCTTCTTAAACTTTTGGTGGAGCTAAGCGGGATCGAACCGCTGACCTCAACACTGCCAGTGTTGCGCTCTCCCAGCTGAGCTATAGCCCCGAAAGAGGTGCGCATATTAAGCACTGACCGGGTTGCTGTCAAGCACTCGATTCAGTAAAAACACACGGATAAAACATACCTCTAAAATTACAGGTTTTCTTCGGCAAATGCCGCTAGTCGACTCCGCTCAATACTGCTGATATGCATAATGCCAGCATGCTCAAAAGACTTAAAACGTTCAACAATATAGGTCAGACCAGAAGTCAGCGGTGTAATGTATTTATTATCAATTTGCGCAAGATTACCCAACACGACGATTTTTGAGTTTTTACCAACCCGCGTAATGATCGACTTAAGCTGGAACTGTGTTAAATTCTGGCTTTCATCAATAATCACATAGGCATTATTAATCGACCGTCCTCGCATAAAGCTGAGGGTTTTAAACTGGATGTTGGCCTTTTCCTTTACATAGCTCATGCTACCCACTGGCGACTCATCGCCACTATGTAAAATTTCCAGGTTATCATCAAAGGCTGCTAACCAAGGGGCCATTTTTTCCTCTTCGGTACCCGGTAAAAAACCAATTTCTTCGGCAATCGGCGGCGTTGAGCGCGCCACAATCAATTTGTTATATTGCTTATCTTCGATAATCGCCTGCAAGCCCGCCGCCAGCGCGATTAGCGTTTTACCCGAACCCGCTGGTCCGGTAATAATAGAAAGATCAATATCCGCAGAACGCAGCAGATGACAAGCCATCGCCTGCTCAATATTACGTGGCTTCAACCCCCATATTTCCTGGTGCATCAAGCGATCACGATTAAGATCTCGAAGACCGATGGTGTCATCATCAACCCTCTCAACTTGACCGACAAAATCTTCATCATCATGCACAAACATGTTTGGGTAATACTCTGGGAACTGGCTTCGATCCAGGTGGTGAACGGTTCTGCCCTCGTCCCTTACCGTTTCAACGTTAGTGATGCTATCCCAAAACAATCCTTTTATATGATCATGCCCTTCAGTCAACATATCGATATCATCAAGGATTTTTTCACGTCGGTAATCTTCAACATGGCGCAACCCAGAGCCTTTGGCTTTGAGGCGCATATTAATATCCTTGGTTACCAGGCAAACATAATGGTCCGGGTTGTGATACTGCAGCGATAGCGCCACATTAATAATCTTATTATCTTTCAGTTCTTTAGTTAGAAAGTTAGCGGCCTTCTCGTATTCGAGCTTTTGATCAGGGAAAATGGCCAGCGAGCCACCCGAACCAGCAATCTCGACACCTTCCTGAATCTGCTTAGTGGTGGCATGTTCCAGCATTCTGTCGATGGCGCCAATCGCAATGCGGGCTTCACGGCTTACATCCTTATCACGGCGTTCCTTGATATCGTCCAATTCCTCCAATACTGTCATCGGAATAATCACCTTGTGCTCATTAAACGCATAAATAGCGGCAGGATCATTTAACAGGACATTGGTATCAAGCACATAAATTTTACACATCAAATCATTCCCCATTTAGTTTGGATATAACAACTATTTGATCGTTAGAGTTACTTGAAGGATCCTCCTTGGATTGTTGTCGTGTCAGTGTGTGAGCAGCAAAAATAGCTGTCATGGCAAAAATAATTTTTCCAGCCAGCAGGCGAAATAAACGGAAACCAAAGCAAGTTAGCCCCCAAATAAAAATATAAACAAAGAAACCCAGGCGCCGGAAAATACTGAGCATACGGGGCACCAAGTGCATCACCGCTGATTTAACAGCAAGTCGACGCCTCATAGGCCAACCGTCCGAATGAAAAAATATGTGGGGTAAGAAATCGTACCGCTGGGTGCGGTAGAGAAACGGAGTGTAGTAGTCAGTACTTGAGTTATCTTCAGCTCAAAAAAACGCATGGCCGGCAATCATCAACTCCCTAAGTTATAGCATCGGTGGAATTTTCAAAATGCTTACTTAGCTTTCATACTAACCCAGAGAAATGACTCTGCAATGACTTTTTTGCTGCTGTTTTATGACAACAACAAACAGCTTTAAAGGAAGTCTTTAAGCTCAATAGCTTAGCGTTGACTAGTAAAATTATTCTATATCTAGTTTTTTAACCTGTGATGGCATCCTTGTGGGCAACCTTAACAAAACACCGTTCCCAAGAATGCTTCCACATCGAGTGCTGTTTAATGATCAGCCAATCGATAAAAAAGGTCGCTGTAGACTAGAACAATGCCAGCATTCAGCGACCTCATTATGCGAAAAGTACTTGTCTAAGTGCGCGCAGTTAAACAAACGCGCGATAATCCTTTTCCCATTTCTTGGTTTGTTTCTTGGACAGACCACCTAGTACATTCACTGCATGACGCAAACGAGCACGGGACAGATCCGGCCCCAGCACGGTCATGGAGTCAAACACCGACGTTGATACATTGGTGCCCGCGATAGCAATAAACAGCGGGAACAGGTAATCGCGAATCTTCAGCCCCATGATGCCGCTCATGTGCTTAATAATGGCTTCAAGGTTATCACGACTGAAGTCTTGCTCGGTTTCCAGTCGCCACAAAGTAAATTGGAGAATGCGTTTACAATCTTCCTGCTCAAGCGTTTTATGCTCAAAATGCTGCTCAGAAATATCCAGCATGCCCGCACAGAAGAAGCTTGCCAGCGGCGCAATATCACTGAAAATTTCAATGCGCTCTTTAATTAACGGCGCAATTTGCATGAAATAGTCAGGGTTAAAGGCCCACTGCTTAACCCGTTCAGCAAACTCATCCACCGACAGATCTTCGCGTAACCAGCCACCATTTAGCCATCCCAGCTTTTCAACATCAAAAATAGGACCGCCCAGAGAAACACGTGACAGATCAAAGTTGTCGATCATTTCCTGCAGCGTAAATTTCTCCGCTTCATTGGGCATAGACCAGCCCATCCGCCCCAGATAATTAACGACCGCTTCCGGCAGGTAGCCCATACGCTTGTAATAATTAATACTCGTGGGGTTTTTACGCTTACTGAGTTTGCTCTTATCGGGATTACGCAGTAACGGCATATGGCACAGCACGGGCATATCCCAACCAAAGTATTGATACAGCAAAATATGCTTCGGGGCCGAGTTAATCCACTCCTCACCACGAATCACATGAGTAATCCCCATCAGGTGATCATCAACGACGTTCGCCAAATGGTAGGTTGGCATGCCATCGGCTTTCATCAACACCTGCATATCCACCTGCTGCCAATCGATTTCGATATCATCACGCAGGAAATCCTTAACCGTACAGCTACCTTCAGAGGGGATTTTCATCCGCACAACATGGGTCTCACCGGCATCAATACGCTGCTGTACTTCTTCTTTGCTCAAATGAGCGCAGTGGCCATCATACCCGGGCGTTTGTTTATTTGCCATTTGCTCGGCGCGTAACGCGTCTAAACGCTCGCTGGTACAGAAACAATGAAAGGCATGTCCATCATCAATCAGTTGTTGTGAATGCTGACGGTAAATTTCAGTACGTTCACTTTGTCGATAGGGGCCAAACTCACCGCCGACATCGGGACCTTCATCCCAATTAAGCCCCAACCACTTCAGTGAGTCCAAAATAGCTTGTTCAGACTCAGGCGTGCTGCGAGCCTGATCAGTATCTTCGATGCGCAGAATAAATTGGCCCCCTAAATTACGCGCAAAAGCCATATTGAACAGCGCGATGTAAGCGGTACCAACATGTGGATCGCCAGTGGGGGAAGGAGCTACACGGGTGCGTACGGTCATGGTTTTATACTTCTATTAAGTCAGTGGAGGGTGCTAACGCACCGCTGAGTGGTGACAAGTTTTTATATTGTTGAACAAAGCCCTGGGGGCTGTTAACACAAATTTAAGGCGCGCATTATAGGTGATTATGAGTCGGGTAAGAAGTGCCGGTATAGCCGGGTTGCCTCTGAAAAAGCCAACCTTTGTTCACTATTTTCAACTCGACTTGCTTTTCCAGTTCCCCCAAGGGTCAGTACCGCCCTGCGACGAACCAGAAGAAAGATTGGTATCTCCTTTTGTCTTACGAGAACGACCAGCTCCTGAACTGCGCTCTTTACGCCGTTGCTCATTAAAACGTTTACTTGAGCCGGCACGGTGACCCCCTTTACGCTCCCATTCTGCCGCTTTCTGTTCACGCTCCAGCCGTAAACGCTCTCCCTCTTCCAAGCTTAGCTTTGCCGGTTCAGCCGGTTTTTGATCATCGGGGATGATACGATCTCTCGGCGGTTGGGTCCGCTGGCTTGCTGGCGGCTGAGGCAGGCTTTTAAACTCATACAAATAGAAAGCCTCGACCTTCTCGCGTGCCCATTGCGTTTTTTTAAGAAACTTAACACTCGAATCAATACTTGGGTTGGTTTTAAAGCAATTGATATTCAAATAAGCAAAAAGAATTTCAAACCCGTAATGGTCAACAATTTGAGTCACCAGAGCCTTTAAGCCAATACCATTCAAAGGGTTATTTTTGTAGTTAATTTCGTCGCTCATTCGCCAATCCAGTTCGGTAATAAAAATCTTGTCATCATTCTGCGCATTATACCTATCCTGGCATCAGACAAATACGCCGCTATCGATTCCTTTTTGGTTTTAAGTGGCTGCTAACACGGGCTGTAACCTATTTGTAACCTAAGCTGACTAGATTGATATTTTTCCAGTCGTTACGAGAATGCTGATGGCCAATGATATAAAAAAACTTCTGATAGAGACCATAGAACAGGGCAACTTAACCACCTTTTTTCAGGCGATCTATTGCACCAAAAGCCGTACGTTACACGGCTACGAAGCATTAATCAGGGGCCCCTCTGATAGCCCGTTACATTCGCCCCTGCAGTTATTTAATGCAGCGATTGAGTACAATCTTTTATCCGAGCTTGAACTGGTTTGCCGACAACACTCCATCGAACGTTTTGTTGACCTAGGCCTGCCCGGGCGCTTATTTCTAAATATCAGCCCGATGATCTTTTTGAACGACGACCATCCCGATGGCAAAACTCTGTCCTATCTCAAAACGGCGGGTCTCGCGCCTGAACGTGTAGTTATTGAATTAAGTGAAAAATACCCGATCGATAAAGCCGATTTGCTGGTGACTGCGCTGAAGCACTACCGTGATCTCGGTCTGCAAATCGCGGTAGATGACCTGGGCACCGGATATGCCGGCTTAAAGTTATGGTCAGAAGTGAAACCTGACTACGTAAAAATCGACCGCTATTTTATTAACGAATTAAATCACGACCCCATTAAACGTGAATTTGTTCGCAGTATTATTAGCCTTGGCACCAACATCAACGCCAAAGTCATTGCCGAAGGCATAGAAACAGAGGAAGAATTTAAAGAGCTGGTAGAGCTCGGCGTCACCATGATGCAAGGTTTTTTATTTGCCCGCCCTAATCCTCTCCCCTCTGAGCAACTGCCTTTTATCTTAACGCAGCAGCCCTTGTCGCAACGCTTTGCGTTCCATATGGATAAAACAGCGAGCGCCCTTTTACAGCAAGTCAAAACACTGGACTACCATGAAAAGACCGGGTCCGTTGTAAAGTTTTTACATCAACACCCGTTAATCCATTCCATTCCGGTGTTAAAGGACAATAAACCGATTGGCATGATTATTCGCGAACATATTCTGGAGCTGTTTTCAAAACCATACGGAGCCGCACTGAACGAAAAAAAACCCGTTATTGAAACAATGCATGACTCCCCCGTCATTGTCGAAGCCAGCACGCGACTCGATGATGTCGCCAAAATGGTCACATCTGAACACGATGAAAAGTTGATGCTGCATTTCATCATTACCGATAAGTCAGGTTATGTGGGAATCGGCTCGATTCGTGATCTGTTGCGTCAATTAACACAACAGCAGTTACAACACGCCAGCTACGCGAATCCGCTCACACTGTTACCTGGCAACGTGCCTATTTATTTAGAAATTGATCGACTACTAAAACAGAAGAAACCGTTTCACATTGCCTATTTTGATTTAAACAACTTTAAACCCTACAACGATATTTATGGCTATTCCAAAGGCGATCAGGTTATTCAGTTAGTCTCCACACTGATGCAGAGATTCTGCACAGAGGACACCTTCATCGGTCATATTGGTGGCGATGACTTCGTCGCCATTTTTACAGAGGATAACTGGCAACAGGCTTGCGGCAATATAGTGAAATATTTTGACCGGGAAATTACCGCCTTTTATACCCCAAACGACATCGAAAAAGGTGGCATGATTGCCGTATCTCGCACCGGCGAACCTCAACTATACCCATTACTGGGACTCGCGATCGGAGTCGTATTTCCAGATGTTAACCGCTGCCAATCGCATCATGACGTTGCGGAACTGGCCAGTGATGCCAAGAAACAGGCAAAATCAGCCAATCGCTCTCACGTTTTCCTTAGCCGTCGAGGCGGGCCATCAACCCCACCAGAACCCATCGAGAATCAAACACTTGGGGCTCGCTCAGTGGCGCTATAATACCGGCCTTTCGTTCATATCCGACGTTTTATACCAACGGCCTACAGGCTGGCTTCACTGCCCAGCGAATTTTCACTAATAACAGCACTAACAACACTATGGGTATCAGACACACCAGAAGCAACGTTTGCCAGCTAACCATGCTCACCGCAAAACCAGCAGTGAGTGACGCGATCGCTTGAAATGAAAAAACCGTCAAATCATTAACACCCTGCGCTTTATACTGATCACCCGGCAAATAGGTGCGGGGTAATAGCGCGGTTCCAGACACAAAGAGGAAATTCCAACCCACCCCCAGCGCGACTAACTGATACCAATATCCCATCACCGAGTTGTCTAAAAGGCCCACAACAATAGTCAGCCCATAACAACAAAGGCCCGCCAACATAACCCCCTGAATCCCTAGCCATCTGAATAACCAAGGTGTCACGAGCGATGGCAAAAACATCGCCGCAATATGGGCCTGAATAACCCACTTGGTATCCTCCAGGCTATGTCCCATATGATGATGCATACTAATTGGTGTACCGGTCATCACAAAGGTCATCACCAGAAAGCCGACCGTTGCACTGCCTACCGCTAGCAAAAACGCAGGATTTTCTAGAATGTCGCCAAGCGCCCTCGCCTTGCTTGTTTTGCTCGTTCCAACAACAGGTTTGGGTGACCGTAGAAACAGTAATAACGCACCGGCCAAAATAAATGTGCCCGCCACTAGCCAGAATGATCCCTGATACTCGACCTTGGTAAAAAAGCGTCCAATGACCGCCAGTTCTGGTCCAAGAACCGCTGACGCAATGCCTCCACACATGATCACTGAGGCCGCTGTCGCACTTTTATTCAGCGCCACACTTTCTATCGCTACAAAGCGAATTTGCTGGAGAGCCGCATTGGTAACACCCAACAATAATGAGCTAAAGCAGAATAGAAAAAAGTGACTAACAGTCAGTGCATAGCTCGCTAGCGCACAGGAGATAACCCCCAAACCAATAAAAAGCAGCAACCCCATTTTTCGCCCTAGATATTTCATGACGTTGGTGGCTGGCAAAATACCCATAGCGGTGCCAACAACCATGGTTGCGATCGGCAACGTAGCCCAATCAGTTGACGGCGCTAATTCAGTGCCAATAAGGCTGCCGACCAGCATAATTAATGGCGTCGCAGAAAACGCCAATGCATTGCAGACGGCCAATAGCCAAACGTTAAAAAAGCCGGAGTTAGTCATTTATATCCCTATTTGCTAACAACAATAACGGATTAAAAAAGCGTCTGTTCCAGCCTCAAGAAAACGCAGTTAACAACGCCAATTAAAGAAATCTGAAAGTACTACAACCGCTCGGCAGCGTGACCGTTAAACACAGTGTATGTACCCACACCCGGCCAATCACCCTATCGAGCATTAAAATAGCTGAGCTTAACGGGCATACAGATTAGTACCGAATTTTCAAAAACCACTTCATGTGTACCAGAAGCCACGTCATAAAAACATCACAGAATCACAATATATTCTTAACCAGTCTGCAACATTGCCACCGTAGCATCTATCGCCATAATGACCCACCAACGGAGAAAAACCATGGGAAACGGAGTAGATAACGAAGTCACCAACCCCTCTGATAACCGTTCATTTGAGGACGTACTATCAGTTAACCTGCAACGTCGAGGCATAATCAAGGGCGGTTTAACACTTGCCACAACAGCTTTTTTTGCCGGCAACATGCCCAGCGCCCTGGCTGCACGTGGCGGCTACGGAAGTGAAGGCTATGACGCGCTCATTAACTTCAGCCCGGTGCCTGTCGCTGCGGGTAACGGCGCCTGGCCAACAATATCACCAGAATACCAGTGGCAAGTATTGATTCCCTGGGGAGAGCCTCTTGAGCCTAACGGCCCTGCGTATCAATACCCACCCAACGCTGAAGATCAGGCACGCCAGATCGGTATTGGTCACGACGGCATGCATTTCTTCCCGATCTTTGATGAAAAAAAACGCCGCTGCGGCTGGGATCACTACCCATGGAACGATGATAAAAGCTGGCACAGCAACATTGACCACCACAACTGGGGTCCCAAAAACAACTGGGGAAACCAGCGTGGTTTACTGTGTATTAACCACGAATTTGGTAGCAATGGCCATGTGCTAGGTAAAAACGATCCAGAAAGCCTGGAGGATGTACGCACCTCCCAACACGCACACGGTGTATCAGTTGTTGAAATTAAAAGCAGGCGTGGCCACTGGCAACAGGTTAAAAGCCATTTCGCACGCCGTATTCACGTCAACACCCCCGTCACCTTTTCGGGTCCGGTTGCAGGTCATGATTTACTGAAAACACCCGCTGGCAATCAGCCGCTAGGCACCGTCAACAACTGTTCTAACGGTTACACGCCGTGGGGCACTTACTTGACCTGCGAAGAAAACTTTAATGGCTACTTTGGCGCGACCAACCTGCGAGGCAGCTGGCTTGCAACTGAGCAACAGCAGCGTTACGGCTTTGCCGACAACGGTTTTGGCTACGGTTGGCACAAGTTTGATCGCCGTTTCGACCTGTCAGACCCCGCCTATAAAAATGAAGAGAACCGTTTTGGCTGGATTGTTGAAATCGATCCGATGGACGCCACTCAAACGCCAGTAAAACGCACGGCATTAGGTCGCTTTAAACACGAAGGCATTGCCATGACTGTTGGTCGCGGCGGCCGCGTTGTCGGTTACATGGGCGACGATCAGCGCTTTGACTACATCTACAAATTTGTATCGGAAGACAACTGGCGGAAAATGCGCAAAGCCGGTAAAAGTCCTCTGGATCACGGCACCCTGTATGTGGCGCGATTTAACGATGACGGTAGCGGCGACTGGTTGCCACTGACCATTGACAACCCAGTACTGGCTGAGCACTTTACCGACCAGGCAGAAATCCTCACTTACGCCCGCCTTGCCGCTGACAAACTCGGCGCAACGCCAATGGATCGTCCGGAATGGACAACAGTGGCTCCCGATGGCTCTGTTTACTGTACCTTGACCAACAACAGCCGCCGTACCGTCGCCAATGCGGCAAACCCAATGACGCCTAATCTGGACGGCCATATTATCCGCTGGCGTGATAACAACAAACACACAGGTGAGCACTTTAACTGGGAGATTTTCCTTGTTGCCAAAGAAACGCATGGCACAGAAAGCAGCTACAGTTCACCTGACGGCCTTTTTGCAGACCCCGACGGCCGCCTGTTTATCCAAACCGATGGTGGTCAAAAAGACGGCCTCAACAACCAGCTTTTGGTTGCCGATACCTTAACCGGTGAACTCAGCCGCCTACTGACTGGAGTGACAGGCGATGAAGTAACCGGCATCACCATGACACCGGATCGTCGGACGATGTTTATAAACCTTCAGCATCCGGGTAATGGGGATCCCAGTGTGACTAACTTCCCTGCCCGCCCCGATGGCGTTACCGTGCCACGTGATTCGACACTGGTCATCACCCGTAAAGACGGTGGCATTATTGGTTCCTAGCGTTACCCTTTTAAAGTCTGTGGTGGCACAGGGTTGTGCCCCGCAGGCTTATTTTTTTACTTAATTTACAACCAGTCCCTAGAGCTTATTTTAGGCGCCTTGCCCATTGGCCTTGGTGCTCCCGCTCACATTGTTCCTCTGAATCGTAACTGATATGAGCAGACATATGCTTAATATCCATCCCCGCACCAGCCAGTTTCTTTTGCATAAATACAGCCAGCCTGTCGCTTTGGCTACCGGATAAAAAAGTAGCCAGACTACCATCGCTATCGAAGACACAAATCACCTTCAAGCTTTCAGGAAAACGCTCATAATCAACACGATGTGTGAGCCATTGAAAGCCCTCAATGTCCTCCAAAGCAGCGTCACATACTTCAGTCAAAACCTGCCGCAGCTGGTTATCCCGCTTTTTATCAGTCTTGCGCATGTGTATTACTCCCTGGGAGGCTCACCACCCCTTTGATCACAGTCAGTCTGCTGTTCCGGTGTTGGCGCCACATCAGCTTTTGCTTCAGCAGCAGGCCTATAAACCGTATCGGTATCGCCCCAAATATCGTACTTCGCCCAAAAAGACTCTATTTTACAAAACAGCGTCGTTCTTTTATCAATGGCTTGCTTTAAAGGGCCATCGGTCTGCGTACCGACCTCGTTTTTGACCGTAACAACCTCGACCCCCTCAATAAGCGCATAAACACAAAGCAACAGAGCCAGCAGAGCGATAATTGGCAGAAAAAGCTTCACGATTTAATCACTCCGATTTAGTTTTGGCATCAAGTTGTGCCAGCAACTGATACACCTCATCAGGCGTTACCGGCCGGACCAAACGCGCAACCTCCTCACCGTCACGCAGCAAAATAAAACTCGGCCAAAGTTTGACATGAAAAGCTCTGCCCAAGCGCTTACCTTTGCCATCATAAACCTTGATATACGGCAACTGTGGGTATTTTGAAAACACCGCCCGCACGATCGGCTCCGCGGCTTGGCAGTGCCCGCACCAGGGCGCGCCAAACTCAATAATGGCATCGCCAGTCAACATTTTAAGCTGCTCTAACGTCGGCGCCTCTTCGTCATAAACGGGGTTAAATCCAAACTGGCAGGCTTGCATCGTGTTTATTTCCAGGCTCATAAAATAATAAAAAACCGTCAATCAAAATACCCAACCACTCAATTGTCGGCGCTAACAAACCAGGCGCGTCTAGAGCTTTATATCCGCTAACTGGCCATTAACCAGCAACAGCAGATCACTTGGAGCCAGCTCGATTTCCAACCCCCGCTTACCCGCACTAACATAAATGGTTGCAAATGCTTTTGCTGATAAATCCAGCACCGTCTTCAGACGTTTCTTTTGCCCTAAGGGGCTAACGCCACCCAGTACATAGCCAGTTGATCGCTCAACCTCCGCAGGTGCCCCCATAACCGCCTTTTTAGCCCCGGCCGCTTTTGCAATCAGCTTCATACTTAAGGTTGACGAAACGGGAATAATTGCAACGGCAAGTTCTTTGTTATCAAGCGACACAACTAGGGTTTTAAAGACTCGGGCTTCGGACACGCCCAGTTTCTCAGCGGCTTCCAGCCCATAGGATTCACTCGCGGGATCATGCACATAATCATGTACCCTGTGAGTAATATTACGCTGCTTGGCCAGTTTGATTGCGGGTGTCATGGCAAAAAACTGTGCTTTATTTATCGTAATTCAGCATATGCGCGACATAAGCGGCATTAAAGGCGCCTTGCTGGAAAACCTTTAAACCGGTAGCCGAAAAATCAATCGGTAACGGGTTTTCGGATAACGCCGTCTTCATTTGTGAAGACGTCAATGTAACCACGTCAATATCAGCAATTAGCTGAATGGTCGCTTCCAGCTTGAAACTAACCGCTCCCCCTGCAAATTTCCCTTTCGTTAAGCGTTCTTTAATGGCGACCTTGTCAATTTTGTAATCGTCCATCAATTTTGCAAAGGCAAACTGAAACTGCTGAAGGTCTTCCCGTGAATGATCTTTCGGTAACGACAGTTTACGTACCCGGCAATCGGGTAGCGTAAAATGTCCCTGCTCCAGTTCCATCAAGCTAATCACAGCATCATTTGCTGTCAGTTCAACACCACAAATTCTCATTACATTTCCTACATCAAGTTATATCGGCAATGGCCGCCCTCATCAGCTATGCCGTTAGACCGTAGCTGCAGAGCAAGCCAAAAGAAGCGCCCATGAAAACCGCCTTTTAAGTTAAAGCGCTGCAATCACCGTCACTTCAACCAGAATGGCATCACGGGCCATCGTTGACTGCACACAGCTACGGGCTGGCGCACAACCTTCGGGTAGCCAGGCATTCCATAGTTCATTAAACGTGCCGACATCTTTATTATCTTTAATATGAATTAACGCTGACAGCAGCTTGGAATTATCCGTACCCGCTTCAGCCAGGTGCTCATCAATCCGCGCCAACACCGATTTGGTTTGTTCTACAATGTCACCGGTTACGTCATAGGCAACTTGACCACACAGATAAACCGTCTCGTTATGAATAACAACACGGCTTACTTTTTCATTGGTGGATTTACGAATAATCGTCATGCAAAAACCTCTAATTGAAAAGATGAAAGATTAAAAATTGCTGCATTGTACCTGCCGGCAGACCAACAAAGAAAAATAAAGTGCCAAATAGCATCCTCATAAACCGATCATTGAGCGACCAAAGCTGTCACCAAACCTTCACGAAGCTGTAAGCGCTTTATCACAATTGACCGTTAGCCTTCCTGGTAAAAGAAGAGGAAAAGCGATCACTATGAGTCAGACACACTACCGCACCATCTGGATTTCTGACACCCATCTCGGCGATAAAAATACTCAGGCAGAGCAGCTTGAGGACTTCCTGCGTAACAGCACGTCGGACTACCTGTTTCTACTCGGCGATATCATTGATCTATGGAAAATGAGCAAGCGGGCCCACTGGCCAAAAGCACACCAACAGGTGATGAAAATCATCTTCGACAAAGCCAAAAATGGCACCGACGTCATTTATATTCCCGGTAACCATGATCCGTTTTTCAAAGACTTCGACGGTTTGCAGTTCGGCCATATAGGCATTCAAAAGGAACATATCCACACCTTAAAAAATGGGCAACGGATTTTATTAATCCATGGTGACCAGCTAGATGAAAAGGTGGAGTGCGCACGCTTGCTTTATCGCATCGGCGACATCGCCTACGGCACCATTGTCACGCTAAACCGCTGGCTCAACGGGCTACGTAAGCGACTTGGTAAAAAATACTGGTCACTCTCCGGAGCGTTAAAACTAAAAAGCAAAAAAGCCCAATCCTTTATCGACCGTTTTGAGCAACAGGCGGTGGCCTATGCCAAATCCAAACAGGTTGACGGTATTTTCTGTGGGCACATTCACCAAAGTAAACTGGTTGAAATTGACGGCATTCTTTACGGAAATGATGGCGACTGGCTGGAATCCTGCTCAACTATTGTGGAAACAGAACAGGGCGAATTAACACTAATTAAATGGGCTAAAGGACACCAGATCACGCGTGAAACCGCTGCGACCAAAGGGCTTCTCGAGTGCCCAACCAGC
Source organism: Gammaproteobacteria bacterium F7 (assembly GCA_001593685.1). Taxonomy (GTDB): domain Bacteria; phylum Pseudomonadota; class Gammaproteobacteria; order Pseudomonadales; family IMCC2047; genus IMCC2047. The sequence continues at coordinate 22,660 of LUKI01000004.1, read as the reverse complement.
TAACAGACAGACCGGCAAGCCAATCACGCCCCACTGGCTCTATGTTGGGATTCTCTGTAACCAATTGGTGAAAAGCCCTGTGCAGTTCATTAAACTGCGCCCATGATTTTTGAACAACTTCTCCTCGCCGTCATTTCACTCTTAGCCAATACACTGTCTTCTCTGGCCGGAGGTGGCGCTGGTCTTCTGCAATTGCCGGCACTGTTATTTCTGGGATTACCCTTTCCGGTGGCGCTGGCAACCCACAAAATTGCCAGCGTCTTTCTGGGTGTTGGCGCTAGCCTGAATCATTGGCAAAACAGCAAGCTCAGCATTTGGTTTTCGCTGTTTATCCTCGCCACCGGCTTACCCGGCGTTATCATCGGCGCCTCCTGGATTTTGAACGTGCCTGAGCGACCCGCCAATATCGCGCTGGGAGTTTTAACCATTGGCCTCGCTCTCTACTCCTTCTTTAAACCGGAGCTTGGCCAAACGCACCATGACAAGCATCGTGACCTCACCGGCATGCTACTAGGCGGAGCTGGCCTATTGTTCATAGGCATACTCAATGGCTCGCTCACCTCTGGCACCGGGCTTTTCGTGACGATTTGGCTAGTGCGCTGGTTTGGCTTGGATTACAAACAGGCCGTTGCTTACACCCTGGTACTGGTAGGGCTATTCTGGAATGGTAGCGGCGCGCTAACCTTAGCCCTGCAAACCGAGGTCAAGTGGTCCTGGCTCCCCGTCTTAATAGCCGCCTCCTTTGTTGGCGGTTATCTGGGTGCCCATTGGGGCAGAATAAAAGGCAACCAACTGATTAAACGGGCCTTTGAAGTGATTACTTTCTTAACAGGCTTATCATTGATTTTAAAGGTTATTTACTCAGCTTGAGTTTTGAGATCAGTCCCACAAAACATTAAACAGCCCCGCCCAAAAAAGTGTCAGAAAATTATACAGACACTGAAAAACCTACGCTTAAAAAATTTATAACCTATTGATAAAAATAAAGAAAAAAACATAGGCATACATATTGCGTTACTGGGCAATGTTATTACTTAAAAAAAGGGGCTCATTATGAAACAGATAGTCATGAGACTACTAACCATAGGGGTATTTTGCTTATCAGCTATCAGCGTCCAAGCTAGTGAAATTCTGGTTATTGGTGGCGATGGTGCCGGTGGCAGTGGTGTACCCAACAACGTCAATAACTTCTATAACGGCCTAGCTGGCCATACTTCCACTCTTGGTGGTAACGTTATTACAGCACCCGCACTGGCAGGCGTCGAACTATTGTGGGCGATTCAGCCAGGTAATAATTACACAGCTGATGAAATATTAGCAATGAGCTCATATTTAACCACCGGTGGCCGTATTGCTTTTATGGGTGAGCATGGTTCTAGTTTCGGCGCCAGCGAAAATATTAGAATAAATCTTGCTCTGGCAGCCCTTGGCAGCGCAATGTCCATTCAGAACGGGAATATACAAGACTCAGGTTCTCAAACGGCTCTGCGTTCTAATGGTGAAATCCTGACCCATGCCTTAACAGAAGGCGTAGATTCGTATAATTATGCTGCATTTGCGCCGATCTTAGGTGCGCCTGAAGTATTGATGCTAGGGCATAACCTAACAAGTGTGATGATGGGATACGAAAACATTGGCGCTGGCAGCATCTTTCTGATCACAGACCAAAACGTCTTCGATAGTGGCCGATTGAATCAGGGTGGCAATGCAAGGATGTTTGAAAACCTTTTGCTTGCTGATACTGGCGCTCCCCCTCCTCCCCCACAATGTGGTCTGCCTGGACAGCCTCCTTGCCCAACCCCCATTCCGAACACAATACCTTTAATCGGTTTAGGGCTTGCTCTGTTGGTATTCAGAAAATTCAAAAATTAAAACGCTTATCAACTCTCTCAAAACCCCGCTCAGCGGGGTTTTTTTATGCGCCAAGAACAAAGGTGAACTGCACGTATCTGCAAAAAGATGTCCAGGAATACGAGATGATTTCCACGCCAATCAATTTTCCACCAACTTTGCTCGAAAGCTACCAGTGCAACCGCAGCGTACGTTTGACGTGATACTGAAGCCTGGCCGGAATCGCTAACTCATTCGCCAGTTTGGGCCAATCATTAAAGGCATCCAGCGTCTGCTCTAAAATAACCTTTTCACGCCCCCTTGGCAGGCCCGCATACTCAGCCAAATACTTCAAATCCGCCAACTCAAAATGATTAATTTTGCCGTTCAGGCTTAGCTGGTGATTACGGGTAAAATCACTGCCTTCGGCATGGCACAAGTCATAGGCAGGGCTAAGCCTCCAATGTCCCTGCCTATTCATCATAAAACTGAAATTTTTAACGTGATCATCCTGATTGCATCCCACCAAATTAAAGACAATTCGGCGCACCTGTTGCTCCAGCTGATCAACCCCCATACCCAGCTGCTGCATAACCATCAGCAATTGCTCATAAGCGTGATGACCACTGTCCCAATAATCATAATGGCCCAGCGCGGCCAGCGTTTGCACAAAGTATTTTTCTCCTGCGTTACCGCGATCAAAACGGCGCGTCATAAAGTGACTACGCCCGTTTTCCTCCAGCAGCCGGCATTCCATCATATCAATGCCGCAATGCTGCGCCATCCGGTAATAGCTGTACTCTAACTTGCCATAGCCTGCCGGGTCGGCAACCCCCCAGTCGCCACTAAAGGCGACGCCATCGAACTTAATCAGCCAGTGTTGAAAGCCCGATGGCAGATCAATTTGCCCTGAGCGCACCTGTCCCGTTTCCGGTTGATAGGCAATCACCGCCTTGGCACGCGCCCCACCTGCTGAGGTACCCACATTCAAAATGTCCAACAATCCTTGTTCATCGCTATTCGCCGCTAATCGTGTATCTAGCGCCGACTTATCAGCAAAAGCCATCGCCGCCAATGTTACCAGCTCATCAATTTGAAGCTGCCTGTCAACACCATCTTCGACTATTGCTGAAGGCTCAAACTCCAACGCCCCCATGCCGCGTTTGCCGGTATAACACAGCCGGTCAACCGCATTAAAATCATCTGGGCTACGCCCCGTTTTCGCTAACCAGATATCAATCAGCCGATTACCATATTTATCAGGCAAACTATCCGCTAAGAGTCCTGGCAAGCCGTGAAAAGATCGTGGATGCAAATCGGGAAACTGGTAGATTTGCCCTGCCTTAGCAGGCATCATCAATGGCGCTAACTCGATCCCCATCTCAGCAAAGGCCGGGTCATACTCAAAGCGCCCGAAACGCTCTCCCGCTGCCATGGCGACATAACCAACCGGCGTTCCCCAAAGCTTAACCGTTGCGGTCGTCACTGTTCATCACCCCAAATAACGCCACCCGCTGGCTTTTTCATTCGGCGTCGACTGCTTGCCTTGACCTCAGCCATCGGCGAACGAAAAGTTTCCGGCACTAATTGATCAATAGACGTCGTCATATCCAACGCTTTCAGCAGCTTAATCCAGGACCCGAGTTGTGCATCCTTACCCTCTTCAATTCGACGCAGCGTCGCCACCCCCAGCCCAGCCACTTTCGAGAGTTCCTCCTGAGTAAAGCCCCGCTGCTTGCGGACGCGAGCCAGCCGTTTGCCCAATTCAGTGATCACTGCATTTTTCGGAGTTGTTGCGCTTATTTTCATCCTCGAACCTTTGCCAAAAATAAAAACAATCAAATATGATTTATTAATGACAATAATAGCAAAAAAATATCGTAAATGATTACTTAAATAAAAAAAGATCATTTGTGATATTTTTTATCCAAATTAACAGTTATTAGATCATTTTTGATATTTTAAATATGTTTACTTTTCCGCACACAGCCTTTCTACTGATAGCGTCTAAAGAACAACTGAAAAAGTGAACTGAAACAAGGCGCCTGAACCACTAGCAAGTGGTCAAGCAACAGGAGGAACTTAAAAAGTTAAGTGCGATAGATCGTTTCTATCAGATGGTAACCAAATTTTGTCTTAATCGGCCCATGCACCTTCAGAACCGGCTTCTTAAACACGACATTATCAACGGCTTTGACCATCTTACCGGGCCCAAATTCCCCCAGATCACCGCCCCGCTTTGCCGAGTTACATAGCGAATGTTTTTTCGCCAAGGTCGCAAAATCAGCCCCACCCGCCAGCTTTTTCTTAATAGCTTCAGCTTCTTCTTTGGTTTTAACTAAAATATGACGGGCGCAGGCTTTAGGCATTGATAACCACCACAAAACTAATTGTTAACGCCAACAACACCCGTATTAGAGTTATAGGTGATAGAAAACGTATTAACAGGCTGGTATGTATAGGTACAAGAGCCACCAGCATGCACTGCAAGAAAGTCAGCATCGCCGGAAGCCGCAACCGTCACAGAGTTATCGGTCATAACAGCATTCCATACATCAACACAATCTGCAGTGCTATTTAAAGTCAGGCTTGTTCCGCGGGTGTCGGCAGGCCATCCATTAGTATTCACACTCAAGTCGCCCCCAGCTCTGGTTCCTGACAACGGCACAAAGTTCAACACAGCACCTTGCGAACCTCTAGCAATCCATAACAAATGGACTTGATCTACACCAGTTTTAAACGCTCCACCAGTTGCTGCAACCAGACTGCGATGAGCATCCTCTGATAAGTTGATAAATCGAGGTAGTGCCGTGGCGGCAAGTATGCCCAATATAACAATAACAACCACCAGCTCAATAAGCGTAAAACCTTTATTCTTTGATACGGGTACTTTCAAAATTAACCTTTTCGAAGATGACTTAACTTAAAATTTATTCGAAGTCCATTTAGCAGCGTACAGGCGACATAACAACCAAGCACGCAATCACGGTAGACATTCTAGTCAAGCCTTAAAAAAAGGTGAGGAAAAAGCTTAGTTTTTTTAAAACTTAACTAAGCTCTCTCTATTTACATGCAAATTCTTATTAAAAACCCCCATATCCGAACCGACTTTATAGCGCTTTAACTAAGCTGAAGGCCCCTCGGATATCACCCAGCGAATACCCCGTCGCTGTATCATCGGGATACCGCTCAGCCAACGCCTTTTTAACTTCAGGTTGTAGTGAGTCACCATGGCAGTTTAAACACAGCCCTTGAACACCCTGTGCTTTCATAAACCGGTATTCATCACCAACCACCTCAGAAAACATCATGCTCGCCGCGGCCTCACCGTTTGCCTGCCGCTCATTAAACTGCTCCAGCACTATCCGCTCAAAAGCATCTGGCGTGGCACTGCTTTGATTGCGCGCCTTTAAGCTCACGCGCTTAACCTCCCAACCCGTTTCGGCACTGAGTGTCTGGGCAATTTTAGGTGCTTCAACAGAGCAAACATTAATCGCGTTAACCAAGCCGCCCTCTGCAATCGCGCCTTTGAGTTTTGGCTTTAGCGTCCCGGCAAAGGATTTAACAATTTGAACGGCCTCGGCATCTAATGCTGAGGTATTTTCCATGCCTCCAGCGGAGGCTTGCAAGGATAAACCAACCAATATCGGTGCTAATAAAAAAGAAACTTTTTTGTGCTTCACTGCAATCACCTTTCCTAACAAATTGTTTAATATATACAGAGCTTCCAAAGCCCATTTACCTTGTCATTACGATTATTCTGCAAACTCTAAACTATAAGGAAATAAACTGTGTCTGCACTAAAAAATTTAAAAACGATTATCCTCTCATCTACGCTACTCATTGTCGCGGCCTGCTCAGCAGAAAACGCTCCAGACAGCACTAACGCAACCGTATTAGATCAGGTATCAATTAAAAACCAAGCCAACCCGGAGCCGTCCATCTACACCGGTGGCCAACCAAGCCAGGAAGCACTGACTGCATTATCCAAGGCCGGCGTAAAACACGTTATTAACCTGCGCCCGCTTCAGGAACAGTCAAAAACACAGGACTGGAATGAAGCCGAATTCGTTGAGTCACTGGGCATGCAGTACCACAGCATTCCCGTTGCAGGCGCAGCGGACGTTAACCTGGAAAACGCCACCAAACTCGCCGAGCTGATTAAATCGATCGATGGTGAAGCCACTTTTCTGCACTGTGCCAGCAGCAACCGAGTGGGCGCCCTGAAAGCCCTTCATGAAGGTGCAGTGAACGGCGTTAATAGCGATCAAGCAATTGTCGAAGGAAAACGCTGGGGATTGGGTAGCCTGGAACCCTTGGTGCGAGATCAGTTGAACAATCCGCAGTAAGCAAGTCAGTTCGATTTAAATCGTCCTCACCAACAGGATCAGAGTAAAGCCTTGCTCTGATCCTGACGTCGCCCCGCCCTGTTTACGTCACTTTACGCCGATAAATAACGTGATAAACAAACCCCACCAGCACACTACCACCGACTAAATTACCCAGAATCACCGGCACCAAATTACTGAAAAACCCACTCCAGGAAACCGCCTCAGCTGCCAATCCTGCATCACTAAACGTCTTAATCAGCATCGCCAGGGGAATAAAAAACATATTGGCGATACTGTGCTCAAAGCCCGCCGCAACAAACGCTGATATCGGGAAGATAATTGCCACTGCCTTATCCGTCACACTGCGACCAGCCAGTGCCATCCAAATGGCCATACACACCAAAATATTGCACAACATGCCCCGGAAAAATGCCTCGCTATAGGTCAACTCACACTTGGTACTGGCAATGCTCAGATATTGCTCGGCAATGGCGCCGCCGTTCATTCCCGTATGCCCCGATAAAAACAGCAGCACTGCTAAACCAGCAGCCCCCACAAAGTTACCAAGACACACCACGACCCAATTTTTCAGTAGCTCGCCAGTGGTGATTTTTTTATCCGCCCAGGCCATCGCCAGCAGGTTATTCCCCGTAAACAGCTCTGCGCCCGCGACCACCACCAGAATCAAACCCAGCGAAAAAACCAAACCACCCAACAGCTGACTTATGGCAAAGCTTAGGCTCGCATCGGATTTAACAATTACAAAAAAGACGCTGCCCAAGCCAATAAAAGCACCCGCTAATAAACTCAGCATCAGCATGGAAAGCAGCGGCAGACGTGCCTTAGCAACCCCAAGCGTCGAAACGCGCTCGGCAATTTCCTTCGGTGAAAAGGCATCAAAGCCAAACAGTTCAGACATCAAATACTCCCTACTCAATCTTCCGAAACAACATCAACCGGAACAGGCATTGCCTTTAAAATACACCCAGTTCATCTAGCATGTAAAAGACATAAATCACGTCAAAGAAGATAACCTACCACATCCCTAAGCTTGGCTACCCAGCGGACAGTTAATCGCGCGCTAAGGGTAATTAATGGATCGCTAATGGATAAGTAAAAAAGATCAGGTGATACAGATTGAATAAAAAGTGCGCCAGAACAGCAAAATACAAACGTCCCGTCGCCAGGTAAATTAACCCATAACAGGCCCCTGCCAAACTTGCCAGCAGCACAAAAGCGCCGCCACCGGCAAAGTGAGCGGCACCGAATAGCAGACTACTCACGACCACCGCCAACACATTGCCATAGCGCATCAGCAAACCCTGCAAATAGCCACGAAACAACACCTCTTCCGCCACACAGGTAAACAGTAGGTTATTAAGGGCAAAGATCATCAGCCAGTCCGGCACACTGACTTCAACCCTTAACAAGCCCAGAGCGACACCGACAAAAGGCAACGCCAACAAACCAGCAACGGCCAGACAAATTAAACGTTTTCGCTCCGCGTGAGTCCGCTTAAACAGCATCGCCGGCATCAGCAGGATGAATGCGAATATAAGCATCGGTTTATCGAGCTTCAAAAACAGGCTAAAGGGGCTGCTGGTTGGCCCTGTTTTAACCTGCTCAATAACAGCGAAACGTTCAAAGCCCGGCAACCAATGCGCGGCCAGTGCTAACGCCCAAATCACCAAAAGTAAATGCAAGCACCCTGCCCGCCAGCCAGACGCCTTGTTAGCGAAGCAGGCCAGCAATAAGCCACTGCCAATCGCACCGAAGGCCAGCCAGTCCAGCAGATCCAAGGCAATCGCCGCCACTAACGCAACCAACAGCGGCACCGGCCAATACTTTTGTTTGGTTAGCACCAATAACACAGCCAGTGCCAACACAAGCCAAATGCTTAATTGAGGGAATAGGGTCATTAATTTAAAGCGACAGATAACTTACAGTTAACGGAAAGGGTTTAATGGCTCATATCAAAGCAACGGCATTTAACCAGAAAGTTAAGTACACGCCCATATTTGTATTCATCCTTTGCTTTAACTCAAAAACCGCTTTCTTTCATCCGTAACAGGCAAAAAGTAAGGCTCAGTTTAAACCGTTAAAGTATCCGGCTCAGCTACTGGTCAGGGCAAAATAAAATCTTTAAAACAGCATTCATAGTCGTCAAAAAATTTTACACCTGCGACTTATCACCCAGAAAAAAACAATATAACCACCTGTTTTAATTACCTTTTAAAAGGTTGGCACACTTTCTGCTTTATACGAGAAAAATATATAACTCATCATTGTTATTCCAAAACTCTTAGGGGTATTAAATTATGAAAGCATTGAAAGCTATTAAATACATGATCGGCGCAGCCACTCTGGTTGCTGCAGCATCCGCTCAAGCGGTTGTTGTCGACACATCTCTGTGGACTACTGATCGCTCACCCGCTGCTAATTCAGGTCCTTCCGGCTTAACCAGCGCGGGCGGCAACCAAGCCGTACAAAACAACAACTCCTACGGCACTATCGTCAGCGATTTCTCTTTTACTGGCGACTTTAACTTCTCGGGTTCAATGACGCCTACAACGGTCGGCTTTAACGATAACGATATCTTGGGCTTAGTATTTGGCTGGCAAGATCCGTCTAACCACTACCGTTTGGGTTGGGAGCAAGGCGGCTTTAATGACTCCGCTAGCGGCGCAAGCGGCATGTTCCTAGTAAGAGAGTTAGCGGGTGTTTCAACGATTTTATTCCAGCAAGAAATTTTCTGGGCCGATAACGTTGATTACAACTTCATCGTTGGCCGTTCAGGCAATGACATTTCATTTAGCCTGGGTGGTGTAAGCCAGTCTTTCACTGATACCACTTTTATGTCTGGTAACGTAGGCTTCTACACTGAAAGCCAAACCGCTCGTTTTGGCGGTTTAGCAAGTGCCCCTCAAGCGCCAGGTGCTGAAGTGTCTTCTCCAGCGCCTTTAGCGCTTCTTGGTCTTGGCTTAGTGGGTCTATTCGTCGCCCGCAAGAGATCAGCGGTATAAGGCTTAAGAGTTAGCCCTGTAAACCCCGCCATGTGCGGGGTTTTTTATGCATGTGTAAAATGAGTTTGTTCCAGGCCACGAACGCTATAGTCATCTTCTTTGTGGCTAAGGCACAGTATCAAGATAAGCACTCTGCGTCCTCAACCCAAGTCATTTCCCCAGCATCTCATTTCACCTGATTGGCTGGGGCTAAATTAACTCACTGTGGTTTTCGCCCTTCTGGACGAGTTCATGTTCTTTACGCCTAAAGAAAGCGAATCCCAAAATGGCCTCTCTGGTCCACTGTCGGCTGCGCCGATACCTTGAGTCACTCATCACCCTTCATACCTATTTATTCGATGGTCAATCTTAAACAACTTGTTTCGTCAGTCCCTGTTTCACCTTAACCAAATAGTCACGGGTTTCTTGCGGCATCTGTCCCAACCCTTTGCGGTCAACATTCCCTTGCCCCCAATTATAAGCGGCCAATGCATGATCGAGATCGCCTTCATATTTATTGAGTAACTGTTTCAGGTAGCGGCTTCCGCCGAGCAGGTTCTGCTGAGGATCAAAACTGTCGGTAACTTCAAGCTCTCTGGCAGTTTCCGGCATCAGTTGCATCAGCCCCTGAGCACCGACTGAGGAGACTGCATCAGGGCTAAAGTTACTTTCAGTGCTGACCACTGAACGAATCAGCTCTGGTGCCAAGCCGACCTCCTCAGCAACACCATCGATCAGTTTCTCGATCTGCTGGCGACTGTTTTTCGTCGAAGTTGACAGGCGGGACTGATGCTCTGGAGACACCGAGGTATACAAGTCAAGTTTTTGACTAACCGCGGATGGCGTTTCGAATCCGCGGGCGGACATTCCCAGCAATACTGAAAGTGAATCTACCGAGGCCCCCTCATTCGGATCAAACAACCCCTGCAGTAACTGCAAATTTACCAGCCGGGCCAGCCCGCTTTCCTCTCGAAACGCTGCCTGCGCTGATAAATCGCCAGCTATAGCGCTACCAAGCAACCTTTCAAATGATTGCTGATGCGGCCTAAGTTCGGCGGTTGGAGGTTGCTTGGAAATGTTCGCTTGGGTGGCTACGAAAGCATTTAACGGATCAATACTCATAATGATTGCTCTTGTTTTAGCGCTTAATCATGTGCATACCAAACAACAAGGCAAAAATCGCGCCAGAAATAAATCGCCAGAATTAAAAGCGACGCCTTTATCCAACATCTCATTTCGCCTTTGTGGCGAGATAAGGGAGGCCGCCGAGCCTCCCTTATCAATCCCTGTCGGCCCCTCGCACTTGTCCGGCTTTGCCGGATTCCCTGCGCGTTTCGGTTTCAGGCGGCGCTCAGCAACTCGGCCTGCGGCCTCAGACACTCTTCGCTTATTTCCGCCTGAATCCTGCAATGCTCAGCTGCGCTTAAAGGGGAAGATGGTGTGCCAACCTGATGCCAACAGAAATAATCAACGCTCACACAAACTTAAGTTCCACAAAACCATGCCCAGCACCAAATAATCTCCCCTCATGCGCAGCCGAGCATTGATCTTTTAAATGGAGAAAGGGCGAGGACTGTCTGAGGCGAAGCCGAGTTCCGCAGCTCCCATTTGAAAGAAAAACGCACAGGGCAGTCGCAAAGCGAGCAAGCTGTAGGCAAGGTGAATTGCGAAGCAAGAGAAGGTGCCCTGGGGCAGGCGGCTTTGGATTGTTAAGGCTTTTGAGCACTCAAAAGCCTTAACTCGCTTAGAAAAGGCGAAATGGAATATTTAAAAAAATCGAAGAGTAAAATAAATAAGTCCCATTTTTAATTTTAAAATAAAAAGATATTAAAATTTGACTAGCTTTGATGGGAGTCACTTCATGACAAAGACACAAGCAGAAATAGATGCAGCTATAGTTATGATCCGTAAAAAGCATGCGCAAGATGTTGCTGATTTAATTGATAAATTTGGATATAGCAATGAAGAAGCAGCGGAACATTTAGGGGTGACGGTTAATAAAATTAAGCAAATTATTGCCGGTGATGTCGAGTTTGTTCCTACTCAGCATTTGATGGATATGAAGATAAAATTTGGTATGAGTTGCGGCTGTTAAGCTTACTAACTTGAAGCCTGGATAAGGAACTAAAAACCAGATCCAAACGTGTGATATTTTTTGGGGGGGTTACTCTGTCCCCGATTATTAGCCAATTACCCTGCATCTCATTTCGCCTGACTGGCGAGACAAGGGAGGCCGCCGAGCCTCCCTTATCAATCCCTGTCGGCCCCTGGCACTTGCCCGTTCCGGGTACCCTGCGCGTTTCGGTTTCAGGCGGCGCTCAGCAACTCGGCTTTCAGCCTCAAACAAGCTTCGCTTATTTCCGCCTGAATCCTGCAATGCTCAGCTGCGCTTAAAGGGGAAGATGGTGTGCCAGCCTAATGCCAACAGAAATATACAACGACCCCACGCCATTCCGGGTATAATTAAGTGGAGGCCAGGACAAGCGAAGCGAATAATCCATAGCGTTTAAAGAACTGGATGCCGGATTAAATCCGGCATGACGACATTTTTACCGGAGTACGCTCCACCCAATCATTAATTGTCCAAAGCCATGCCCGGCACCCCAATCCCCTTCTGCGCAGTCGAGCATTGCAACTTTCAAATGGAAAAAGGGCGAGGACTGTCTGAGCCGTTAGGCGAGTTCCGCAGCCCCCATTTGAAAGTGGAACGCGCAGGGCAATCGCGAAGCGATCAAGCTGCAGGGGCGGCTTTGGATTGTTAAGGCTTTTGGGCGACCAAAAAAGCCTTAACTCGCCGAAAGGGCGAAATGAAGTATTTAAAAATTCGAAGAGTGAAATAAATGCGTCCGCCTTTACCGTTAGAGAACAACATTAGAGAGCTCTTCAAGCCTCGGTTTAAATTTATCAACGGGGCTCGGGAGACCAGACTCAGTGTAAAAGTAGTCGAGGAAATTTACCGTTGAGCGAATAGCCCAACTTGCGAAGTCACCAGTTGCCCACGCTCTTGGAAAAATTGGCTCATTAGGTAAAAACTGAGAAGAAGCGACCTTACCATCAAGTCGCTTTGACAACCTGTCATGTTCAACCTGTGCGTCGAACCACTCAGGACGAAAATGAACTACACCATTGCGCAATTTTATTAATGTATCTGCATTTTGGACAGGCTCACATCCAAACTCCATCTTTCTTCCAGTACGAAGAGCCAAAGCAAGTGAGTACTTTTTAAGAACGCTTTCTCTGTCGACTAGCACTGAAAGTTGCTCTGCCGCAGTTTCGTTTACATCGGGGCGCACTGGGGCTTGCTCAAACCATAATTCATTGGCATAGCATTCCAAGGCTGCTACTGACAAAGTAACAACACAAAGCGAATTCTGAAAAATATCATCCCAGAAAGGCCCTAGCGACTTACCAACATTCTGGTTTTCCAGCACCGAGACTTGTGCTGCACATCTCCCCGCAGCTAACAAATGGTGCAAAGCTAATCCTGTGCGAGTTCGTAGGGTTGCTTGCACCGTTGCACTTCCCGATACCGTACCTTCTAAATCTGTCATATCTTTGCACTCTTGAGGTTTGGGAGCAGAGTAAAACTCCTCCCCAACATCAATCCCTGTGACGTATAAATTACCCTTTACTTTTCTGACGCTCTTCAAACGCCGCCATTTGCTCCGGCGTCGCTGGCAACTGATGCTTCTCCTTCCACTCATCGTAAGTCATGCCATACACCTTCTCACGCGCGGCATCATAATCAATCTCGATGCCCTTCTCCTTCGCAGCAGCCATATACCACTTGCTCAGGCAGTTACGACAAAAGTCCGCCAGAATCATCAGATCAATATTCTGCACTTCTTTGTGGTCATCCAGATGCTTCAGGAAACGACGAAAGGTAGCGGCTTCCAATTCGATTTCAGTTTGCTTATCCATGGGAACTCCTAAATTGACTGTTGTTATCGGCCCCGAACCTATTTAAAGCCACGGGAAAATTATTGCCGATAAGATATATTGCCTGTACTTGATATAACAGGGGTTGGGGGAATTTATGTGGTAAAAATGGCGGGGAAATGAGCGGCAGCACGCCCGGCATTTACCGGGCGAGTCGGCCAAAACCGTTAACGGTTAAACAGCTCATCTAACAACAGTGTATCGAGCATATCACCCGGCTTAACTTCAGTATGGGGCGGTAAAATGGCCAGCGCATCACTGAAAACGGTGGAGCGTAACACACCGGAGTCCTGTGTATAGAAGGTTTCCAGTTGAGCTTGTCCCTGCTCGTTCTGTACCACACGTACACGTATATATTCCTGACGCACACCTGAACGTTTTTTGGCAAAACCGGCGGGGATTTTCCAACTGATCGGTTCAATCCACCCCATACCTTGGCTGGCCTGCAGGTAAGGTTTGATCAATACCAGAAACCCGACAAAAACTGACACCGGGTTACCGGGCAGGCCAAAGAATGGCGTGTTATTGATATGACCAAAGGCAACAGGTTTGCCCGGTTTCATGGCCATGCTCCAGACATCCAGGTGGCCCAGCTCATCAACGGCCGGTTTTACATAGTCGGCATCCCCCACGGACACGCCACCACTGGTGATGACGACATCGGCCTGTTGCGCGGCTTCGCTAAGTTTGTCCTTGGTGACTTGCAGATCATCACGCACGATCCCGCCGTCCACAAATTCAAAGCCCAGTCGCTCAATCATGCCGGCCATAATAAAACGGTTGGAGTTATAGATTTGCCCTTCGGCCAGCGCTTCACCGGGGTTCATTAGCTCATCGCCGGTGCTCAGCGCGGCAACTTTTAAGCGTCGGTAGACCGAGACGTCAACAATGCCAACCGAGGCTAACAGGCCCAGGTGCTGTGGGTGCAATTTCTGACCCTTTTCCAGCACGGTGCTGCCCTGTTTAATATCCTGCCCCTGGCGGCGAATATTATTGCCCACTTTAACGCTCTCTGGCAGCAGCACGGTATCACCGTCAACCTCGCAGTCCTCCTGCATAACCACCGCATTAGCGCCCACCGGCACATGACCACCGGTAAAAATACGCACCGCGGTACCCGGTTCAAAGGCTTCGCCTTCATGGCCTGCAAATACCTGTTGGCTGACTTTCAGTCGTGTGCGTTGCCCGGCAACTAAATCATCTGTGCAGAGCGCGTAACCATCCATCGCACTGTTGTCCTCGGGTGGCACATTCAGGCCAGAACAGACATCCTCCGCCAACACGCGGCCCAGCGCATCACGAATTGAAACCTTCTCAGTTTCAGTAATGGGCGTTACGTTGTCCTTAAAGATTTGTAGTGCATTTTCGACGGGCAGTAGTGACATGGAATTGGCTTTGTTGTTTTGTTAATTCGACTGTCATCCCCAATAAACATGTGGGATGTTGACAGATTTAAGGCCTATCCCGCTGGTTACCCAAAGGGCACAAACGAGATAGCACGCTGTTTTTGGCGTCTGCTCAGTGCGGCAGTTCACCCACTAGATAAGCGGCGAAGTTACAGGGACGATGACGGCTATCCAGCTGTTCGGCAATAATGCTGTCCCAGGCAGTACGGCAGGCGTTGGTCGAGCCGGGCAGACAGAAAATGGCCGTGCTGTTGACCAAACCGGCAACGGCGCGAGATTGAATGGTCGAGGTGCCGATCTGCTTTTCAGATACCTGACGGAACAGTTCGCCAAAGCCTTCAATTTCTTTATCGAATAATGGCTTCATGGCCTCTGGCGTGCTGTCTCGGTGTGAAAAGCCAGTCCCCCCGGTCATTAGCACCACGTGGACATTGCTATCAGCAATCCATTGAGAAACCACGGCGCGCATCTGGTAAACATCGTCTTTGACGATCTGTTTATCGACGTTGATGTGGCCCGCCGCCTCCGCGCGCTCAGCCAAAATCGCGCCAGATTTATCGGTTTTTCCCGTACGGGTATCAGAAACGGTCAATACCGCGATGTTTAAAGGAATAAATTCTTTGCTCATTTTTAAAACCTAATTAGTTCTAAGGAAACGTTTTCGAGGCAGGCGCTGCTAGGAAAAATCGGGCGAGAATGCGCAGTTTATAAGTTATAAATGAGCAATTTGAGCCTGATTTTAACGTCGCAGCGGCCACGCAGATAGTTTCCTTTACATAAATCCAAATTGATCAAAGGGGTAGAAGGTAACCAAATCACCCTCTTCTAACTGTGTTAAATCTTCGGCCAGCTCAATCAGACCGTCAGCCTGAACCAGTGAGCTTAAGACCCCCGAACCCTGCTTTGCATAACGGTTAACACGCAGACCGTTGTCAGTCTGTTCAAAAACCGCGCGCACAAACTCAGTTCGCCCAGCCTTTTTCTTCATCTTAAACGCTGCGGGCAACGGGTAGCTCAGTGGCTCTCGCCAGGGCTGTCCGGATAAATGGCATAACAAAGGATAGGCAAAACGTAGAAAACACACGCCAACAGCCACAGGATTGCCCGGTAGACCAATAAACCGCGTCTGGCCGATCTGCCCCAGTGCCAGAGGTTTGCCCGGTTTCATCGCTAAACGCCAAAAATTAACAGCACCTTCGGCGCTCAACACATCGGCAATATGGTCGGTATCACCCATTGAAGCACCGCCCGAGGTCATGATCACATCATGTTTTTCAGCGGCGCTGCTCAATGCGCTTTTAACGACATCGTACTCATCCGGCAAAATACCTAGGTCAGTCACTGCACAGCCCATCGCCTCTAACCAGCTACGCAGCATATAACGATTGATGTCATAAACACTGTCTTCGGCCAGGGGTTGGCCGGGCTCAATAATTTCATCACCGGTGGAAAAAACCGCGACTCGCAGCGGTTTATAAACGCGCAGCTGTGAATAGCCAATGGCGGCTGCAATACCAATATCAACGGCGCGCAAACGCTGTCCGGTTTCTCGCACCTGTTGGCCGCTGGCGACATCTTCGCCTTTAGGGCGCCAGTTACCTCCCGGTTTAATACCCGCCGGGAAGGTCACCTGACCATCGGCAATCTCAACATCCTCCTGCATAACCACAGTGTCAGCCCCATCCGGCATTTTGGCACCCGTGAGAATACGCATGGTCGTGCCAGGCTTCAGCGCTTCAGCACTGGCATGCCCGGCCGTTGATTGCCCGTGTAGGGGCAACACCGTGCTTTGCCCGTCATGTAAATCGGCTGCGCGAATAGCGTAGCCATCAACCGCCGCATTATTAAAACCGGGAATATCCCGTCCAGAAATCAGCGGTTCTGCGAGTATTCGGCCCTGCGCATCCGCTAAGGCAACCACTTCGCTCTCAACAACGGTTTGGCCCGCAGCACGAAGTTGTGCCAGTGCATCCGGCACAGACAGCAGGTTTTTAGCGGGAGCAAAGCAGCAATTGATCGTTGTCATGATTAGTTGTCCATTCCAACATAGTCGCTCACAAAAGCGGCGATGCTTTCAACGTTATTCAAATCCAGTACCGGACCTTCAACCTTTAAGTCCGCGGCTTTTATGCCAGCCGCAGCGGCATCTTCCACCGCCAGAGCGACAATGTTATTGGCCTTGTCGTGATTCATGGCTTCCACATTAACCGTGGGCCTAACGGCCTGAATTTTGGGGTGTGTATCGCCCTTATAGCCCTCGACAAGCACCAGATCCAACTCGCCAAATTCCTTCAGCAATTCGGATAACGGTTGTTCGCCTTCGTCCTGTAATTCGTGCATTTTTGCCCAACGCTTTTCAGAGGCGATCATCACTTCCTGGGCCCCGGCTTCGCGGTGTCGATAGCTATCGGTGCCCGGCTGATCGATATCAAAGCCACAGTGGGCGCGTTTGATGGTGCCGACTTTCAAGCCCTTGCTGACAAAGTGGTTTACGAGCTTGACCATCAGCGTCGTTTTTCCGGAGTTCTTCCAGCCGGTTACGCCAAAAACTTTGTTGATATGCGCATTTTCACTTGTGCTCACTTAGGGCTCCTTATGCAGACGCTGTGCTGCACTCTCATCAATCACAAATTCGCGTCGAATAAACTCATAGGCTTCAACGCAAGCCGGTTGGGTAAAGAATTCCTCCACCGGTTGCTGTGCCATCACACGTCCATCCTGAATAAAAATAATCTGCTGGGCCAACCGTCGCGCCTGCGCCAGATTATGGGTACTCATTAAAATTTGAATACCCGATTCGTGCATCGCTTTTACATGTTCTTCAACATAGTCGCAAGCACCAGGATCAAGGCTGGCGGTAGGTTCATCCAAAAATAAAATTTCCGGCTGCAAAGCCCAGGCGCGGGCAATCGCCAGACGCTGTTGCTGTCCACCCGACAACACCGTGGCCATACGCCCGGCGATATCCTCTAGTCCCGCCCATTTAAGTGCCTGCCGGGCACACTCAACGCGTTTTGGTTTCGGGTAGTTGCGCAGCGCATACATGATGTTATCCATGGCCGACCGACGCAGCATAACCGGCTTTTGAAACACCATGGTTTGCGGGGGGCGCTGAGCACTATCACCCCATAATACTTCGCCATCGCTGGGTTTAAGCAAGCCATGGCACAGCCTCAGAAACAGGCTTTTACCGGAGCCGTTTGGACCGAGTACAACCGTTAACGATCCCCTTGCAAGACTTAGATTAAGATCCTTCAATAGCGGCGTGCCATTAATGGAAAAATTAACCTGCTTAAACTTTGGGTAAGCGGAGCTCATCAGCCCGCCCCTCGCCTGGCTGACCAGTGCGTTAACCAATGCACACCGGCATTCACTAACAGCGCGAGAATCAGCAATACCACACCTAGCGCCATCGCCAACTCCAGATTACCTTTGCTGGTTTCCAGCGCAATCGCGGTGGTCATAACGCGGGTCAGGTGATCAATATTACCACCGACAATCATCACCGCACCGATTTCGGCGATGGCTCGACCAAAACCAGCCAGGACCACCGTCGCCAATGCCGCACGGGTTTCCCAGAAAAGTGTCGGCATCGCTTGAATGCGGCTGATATTAAAGGAACATAACTGCTCACCCACCCGGTCCCATTCCTGCTGGAGGTGCTGGCGACTCAACGCCACAACGATAGGCGTAATCAGGAATGTCTGGGCAATAACCATGGCCGTCGGCGTAAACAACAGGCCAAACACACCCAAGGGGCCTGATCGGGATAACAAAATATAGACAAACAGCCCCACCACTACAGGCGGTAGACTCATCATGGTATTGACTATAATGGTAATCGCATGATGACCACGAAAACGCTCAACCGCTAGCAATGCGCCCAGAGGCAGGCCCAGCAATGTTGAAATGGCCACCGACGTAAAACTCACACGCAGCGACAGGCCTATGATTTCCCAGAGGTCACCACCCCATTGAAAAATAAGTAAAAAAGCCGCTAAAAATGTCTGTGAATCGGTCATTGCGGATTAAATATGGTTTAGAAACTGCTCAGCCGCCTCAAGGTCATCGGGGCGATTGATATTGAAAAATGGATCAAAGGGCTGGTCCGAAAACGCCACCTGACTGCAGCGGTAACGGTCAGTCCAACGTAGAATTTTGCGCATATCCTCTTCAACAACAGCGCGATGCAGGTCATCCATCAAGGTCATGGACCACAACCCGAATACCGGGTGGTTGCGCTCTCCACTCACTGCACAGGCCAGCGGTGCTTGTTCCTGCTCAGCCTGCTGAAGTAAGCGTTCCACAAGATCCGTTGGAAAGAGCGGTGTATCACAGGCAAAACTCACGATCCATTCGCACTCTGGCGCATGCTCATGAACCCATTGCATGCCAGTCAAAATACCCGCCAGCGGGCCAGCAAAATCGGGAACCACATCGGCAGCCACCGGTAAGCCATAATCCGCAAAACGAGCCGGATCACCGTTAGCATTGAGCACCAGCCTGTCGACCTGTGGTTGTGCGCGCTCAATAACACGTTTTAACAGCGGCTCACCACCGAGTGTTAATAAGCTCTTATCACCACCGCCCATGCGGCGAGCCAGACCACCGGCGAGAATGACGCCCGCCACTTTTTGTTGATAAACAGAGTCAGTCATCATTAGCCTTACGAGACATTTTTTTAGGTTCATCGGCGACCTTGGAGTGGTCAGCGTCATAAATCAGCCGCTCATGGCCAGACAGCACGGTAAAACGCTTGCCTTTAGCGCGCCCCAGTAACGTCAAACCGGCCTGACGGGCGAGCTGCACACCCCAGGCGGTATAGCCCGAGCGGGACATCAGAATGGGAATGCCCATCTGCACCGTTTTAATCACCATCTCCGACGTTAAACGGCCGGTGGTAAAAAAGGTTTTGTTATCCGGCTTGATATTATTGAGGTACATATACCCCGCCACCTTATCAACGGCGTTATGACGCCCCACATCTTCCATGTAGACCAGCGGCTTATCCTCTTCACACAACACGCAACCGTGAATGGCGCCAGACTTCAAATACAGACTTGGCTGGTGGTTAATTTTACTAAACAGGGTGTACAGCCAGGAGGTTTTTAAAACCGTATTAGTTGTCAGTTTTACGGATTTGAAGCTTTCCATAATATCGCCAAAAATCGTGCCCTGCGCGCAACCGGAGGTGCGAATTTTTTTCTGTAATTTCTGCTCGTAATCGGACTCTTCCTTGGTACGCACGACCACCACATCAAGGTCTTCGTCGTACTCAATGTCCGTTACCTCGTCATCGGGCTTGAGCATATTCTGGTTTAGCAGAAAACCGATCGCCAGTTCATGAGGGTGATCTCCTACCGTCATCATCGTCACCACCTCACGGCTATTAAGGTATAGCGTCAGCGGGCGTTCGATAATAACGTCGATCTCAACCTCTTCGTTATTATGATCATAACCTTTGAGCGACTCAGTGAGCCGTGCATCTTCGGGATCGGGTGTAACTTCAAATTCTTTCATTAGAATAAATAAATATCTCTTAGCTAAAGTGGTCGTTTAAACGCCTCAAATAGTGCGGATAACAGATTCGTTTGTTATTCCGAATTCGGCGGATAGTCATCATTAGTAAGTCGAATGTAACGCATCACGCACTCTAATCAATGAATTAGAATCAAGCAATGCCACAAAAAACAAACCCCGCAAAAGCGGGGTTTGTCAGTATTGCAACGTGCTTTAGATCAGGCCATAAAAGCCTTCAACATTAAGCGACTTTTTCAATCTTCGCTGCACAGAACTTAAACTCCGGAATTTTACCGAAAGGATCAAGTGCCGCGTTAGTCAGCTCGTTCGCTGCACCTTCCGAGAAACAGAAAGGCATGAACAGGCAACCCTCTGAAATCTCTGGAAGAACACGAGCGTAACACTCTACCGCACCACGACGCGTCGCAATACGAACCATGTCACCAGCTTCAATACTCAGCTTAGCGGCATCATTCGGGCTTAGCGAAACAAACGCAGCAGGCTCCAGATCATCCAGTGTTTCTGAGCGACGTGTCATCGAACCAGTGTGCCAATGCTCCAGAACTCGACCTGTTGACAGAATCATCGGGTATTCATCATCCGGCTGCTCATCTGGCGAAATCAGACCCGCAGGTACCAGCGTTGCTTTACCCGTTTCTGTTGGGAAACCATCGGTGAACACAACATCCTGACCCGGTTGATCTGGTGCATGACAAGGGTATGTGACTGAGTTTTCCTCTGTCACACGCTCCCAGGTAATGTTATTCAATGATGGCATGGCCAGTTTCATTTCATTGAAAACATCTTCCTGGCTGCTGTAATTCCAGTCCAGTCCCAGACGTTTAGCAATTTCCTGAATCAACCACCAATCCTGACGCGCATCGCCTGGTACTGGTAGTGCCGCACGACCACGCTGAACCTGACGGTTGGTGTTACTGACCGTACAGTCTTTCTCAACGAAAGCAGAGGCTGGCAAAATCACGTCAGCATACATGGCGGTCTCTGTTACAAACAGATCCTGAACAACCAGGTGTTCAAGTTTTGCCAGTGCTTCACGCGCATGGTTAACATCAGGGTCAGACATCGCCGGGTTTTCACCCTGGATGTACATGCCTTTGATCACGTCATCATGAACAGCATCCATGATTTCAACAACGGTCAGACCGGCGTTAGGATCCAGCTCTGTATTCCACAGTTTTTCGAACTTAGCCTTGTTCTCTGGAACCGTCACACGCTGATAATCCGGGTACATCATCGGAATCAAACCAGCATCAGAAGCGCCCTGTACGTTATTCTGACCACGCAGCGGGTGCAGCCCCGTACCTGGACGACCAATCTGGCCTGTCATCATCGACATGGAGATCATGGCGCGTACGTTATCAGTACCATGAACGTGCTGGGAAACACCCATACCCCAGAAAATGATGGACGACTTAGCGGTTGCGTATAGACGCGCAACTTCACGGATAGTCTCAGCGTCAATACCGCAGATTTCCGCCATATCTTCTGGCTTATAGTCTTTCAGGTGTTCTTTAAGCTGTTCGAAACCGATGGTCATGTCATCCAGGAAGTCCTGCTTATACAGGCCCTCTTCCAGGATCACGTTCATCATGGCGTTGATCAGACTGACGTCAGCACCATACTTGAACTGCAACATGTGCGAGGCGTGCTCTTTCATGCTGTGACCACGAGGATCCATGATGATCAGTTTAGTACCACGAACCGCCGCACGCTTGAAGAAGGTTGCTGCAACCGGGTGGTTAGACTCAGGGTTACAACCAATCAGGATAGCCACTTCAGCGTTTTGAACTTCCATAAAGGAAGCCGATACCGCACCGGAACCTACACCTTCCAGCAGCGCGGCTACGGATGAGGCGTGACACAGACGGGTACAGTGGTCAACGTTGTTAGAACGGAAGCCTGTTCGAACCAGCTTCTGGAACATATAAGCTTCTTCGTTGGAGCCTTTTGCTGAACCAAAACCAGCCAACGATTTTGGACCGTTAGCCGCGTCATCACGCAGATCACGCAGACCTTTAGCGGCAAAATCCAATGCCTCATCCCACGTTGCATCACGGAAATGCGTGTATGGGTTAGCGGGGTCAAACCCTTCGATATCGTCTTTCGCAATACCTTCCTTACGAATCAACGGCTTGGTCAGGCGATCCGGGTGACGTGGGTAATCAAAACCAAAACGCCCCTTCACACACAGACGGTTTTTGTTCGATGGACCACCAGAGCCCTCAACAAAAATAATGTCGTCATCTTTTACATTCAGCGTAATTTGACAACCAACACCACAGTACGGACAAACACTGTCAACTTTACGGTCAACTTCTTCACCGGGTTCAAAGATACCAACACCGGCTTCATCAACGGCTTTCTTCGGCATCAGCGCGCCCGTAGGACAGGCCTGAACACATTCACCACAAGCGACACAAGTAGACTCGCCCATTGGGTCATTGAAATCGAACACGATTTCAGTCTTTGAGCCACGCTGCGACAAGCCAATTACTTCGTTGACCTGAACGTCACGACAACCCTGTAAGCACAGCTGACAAGAAATACAAGCGTCCATGTTAACGGCCATAGAAATATGGCTGTTATCGGCCGCTACTTTTTCTTTAGCCGG